>DKBI01000166.1 GCA_002451175.1 Betaproteobacteria bacterium UBA6904 | reverse complement strand
TGCGACCACGTCGCCGTGATGTCGCAGGGCGAAGTCGTCGAGTACGGGTCCGCGGAGGACGTGTTCCTCCGCCCGCAGCACGAATACACGCGCGCGCTCTTTGCCGCCGCGCCGGGGCGTGACTTTGCGTTCGGCGGCGCCTGAGCATCGCACCGCCAGCGCAAACCGGATGCCGGTCGCACCCGCGATGGATGCGCTGGACGCCCCCGCGATCATCGCCGCGCTCGGCGGCCGGGCGCTCGACGTCGACGTGATCGCCGAATGCCCGTCGACGAACGCCGCGCTCCTGGCAACCGGCACGGGTGATCGAGCGCGCATGCTCGTCGCCGGATATCAGTCCGCGGGCCGCGGGCGCCGCGGCAGGCGCTGGCACAGCCCGCCCGGCGCGGGGATCACGCTGTCCATCGCCCGCCGCATGCGCCGCCCGTTGAGCGCGCTGCAAGGCCTGTCCCTTGCCGCAGGCGCAGCGGCCGCGCGCACGCTGCGCAACGCCGGCGCGGCGGACGTGGCCTTGAAGTGGCCCAACGATCTCGTGGCGCGCGATGCGAAGCTCGGCGGCATCCTCGTCGAGACGCGCACGGACCGGGGCGCCGTGCTGGCCGTCGTGGGCATCGGCGTGAACTGGCGAACCACCCGCGCGCTGGGAGCGCGGCTGCGGCGCCGGACGATCGCGCTGCAGGCGCTGTTGCCGGCGTTGCCCGGGCGCAGCGCGTTCGCCGGCCATCTCGCCGGCGCAGTGCTCGATGCCCTCGAATTATTCGACGCCGAAGGGCTCGCCGCGCTGCGCGCCGAGTGGAACGCGCTGCACGCCCATGCCGGCGCGCGTGTTCGCGTGCGGCTTGCAGACGGACGGGTCGTCACCGGCATCGCGGCAGGCATCGCGGGCGACGGCGCCCTTCAATTGCGCACGCACCGCGGTCTGCGCGACGTGCACGCCGCGCAGACCGTGACGGCGCGGCCGGCGCTCACCTCGAGAACGGAAGGATCTGCATGAATCTGCTCATCGATGCCGGCAATTCGCGCGTCAAATGGGGCTGGCACGACGGCGAGCGCTGGAGCAACATCGCCATGGTCTCGCTCATCGAATTCGCCGCCTCGAGCGATCACATCAATCCGTTCTCGGCGACCCTGGCCGACCCGGCGCGCATCGTCATCTCCAACGTCGCCGGCGACGGCGCGCATCAGCTGCTGATCAACTGGACGAGCATCTTCGACGCCGAACCGCTGTGGCTCAAGGGCGAGCCCGAGCGCTGCGGGGTGCGCAATGGCTACGAGCGGCCCGGCCAGCTCGGCCCGGACCGCTGGGCTGCCCTGATCGCCGCCCGCGCGCTGGAGCCCGGGCCGTGCCTCGTCGTCAACGCGGGCACCGCGACGACCGTGGACATGCTCTCCGCCGAGGGAGAATTTCTCGGTGGCCTGATCCTGCCCGGGATCGAGCTCATGCGCTTCGTCCTGCACGAGCACACCGGCCGCCTGCCGATCCAGGAGGGACAGTTCGTCGAGCACCCGCGCAACACGATCGATGCCATCGAGACCGGCTGCCGGCACGCGCAGGCGGGCGCCGTCGAGCGCATGCTGCGCGTCATGGGCCGGGGCGCGAAGTGCCTGATTTCCGGCGGGGGCGGACGGGCGCTGATGGAGCGGCTGGACGTGCCCTCGCGCTACGTCGAGAACCTCGTCCTCGAAGGGCTGGCGCGGGTCGCCAGCGGCGGGTGACATGCGCGCCTGGTTCCTGCTGCTCGTCGCCGCCAACCTCGCCTTCTTCGTCTGGACTCGGTACGTTGCGCCGGGGAGCGAGGGCGCCGACCCCGCGCCGCTGTCCCGGCAGGTCGCGCCGGAAAGTCTCAAGCTCGTGCCGCCGCCCGAACTGGCTGCGCGATCCGGGGACGCGGCAGCTTCGCGCAGCTGCCTCGAGTGGGGCAGTTTTTCCACGAGCGAGGCGGCGCGCGTCGCGACGCTGCTGGAGCCGCTCACGCTGGGACCGCTCCTCACCCAGCAGCGAAGCGACGAGTCGGCCCACTGGTGGGTGTATCTCCCTCCGCAGGGAAGCCGCCCGGCGGCGCTGCGCAAGCTCGAGGAACTGAAAAAACTCGGCGTGCAGGAGTACTTCGTCATGCAGGAGGAAGGCCGCTGGCGCTGGGCGGTTTCGCTCGGCGTCTTCCGCACCGAGGAGGCTGCGAAGTCGAGGTTCGAGGCTGTTCGCGCGCTCAAGGTGCAGGGCGCCCGGGTGGGAGAACGCGACACGCAGGTCACGCGCGTGTGGTTTCGCGTCGCCAGCGCCGACGCGACCTTGCGCAACGCGTTCAAGGAGCTGGCGCAGGGATCGCCGGGGACCGAAATCCGCGACTGCCCTGCGGCGAATTGAAGGTGGTGCTGGTGCGGCGACTCGAACGCCGGACCTACTGATTACGAATCAGTTGCTCTACCAACTGAGCTACACCAGCGACCGTCATGCCCGCTGCAGGGCGCGTATTGTAACGCAGCGCCGGCTCGCGCTGCCCCGGAAGCTCAGTTCGCATAGGACTGCTGCGCTGCCGGCACCGCGCCGAGGTCGATGCCGATCTGGCTCTTGACGGCGAATCCGCCGATCCGCCCCGGAGAGAATCGCACGTTGCTGAAGATGGCCGCCGCCTGAGCGACGACCGGCTCGGGCAGCGTTGCCGACTGCACGTCGATCGCGGTGACCTGCCCCCACTCGTCGATGTAGAGCGTCATGCGCATCCCGCCCGCGCCGCCCAGCAGGCGCTCGATCGGCTCGAGCCGAGGCTCGGCAAGCGGGCGCGGAAATTCGGTCAGTTGCGACGCCTTGAAGTACGTCGCCGCGACCGGAATTGCGCCGGGGGGCTGCGCGGCGGCGACGTCCGCGTTGGGTGGCGGCAGCGACGCAACCGGCAAATCCGNNCCCAGCGGCAGCGAGAGCATCAGACCGTGCAGGCAGAGCGAACCCAGCGCCGCACCGAGGATACGGCGCTGGGAGGGCGTCAGTTGTCGATCGAGAGGTTCCAGAACACGCGGTAGCGCTGATTGATCGGCGAGGTCGGCGGCTGCACGACCTTGGTTCCCGTGATCGCGCCCTCGAAGAACTTGTCGCCGATCTTCACCGCGAACGGGATGGCAGTCGGCGGGAAGCCGCCGCCCGCGCGCTCGGTGAAGCGCTCCGATTGTCCCAGCGCGCCGCTCGCGTCGAAGTCGATGGTCGAGGTCGCGTCCCTGAAGTTGATCGCGTAGACGAGCGCCGTGCCGAGGCTGCCCGTGCACTGGCCGTCGGCGAGCACCGTCTGCTTCGGCGTGTTGGTCGCGAAGATGACCGTGCCGCCGAGGGTAGTCGCGCCCGTGACGGTCTTCTCGCCCGGGGCTCGCTTCGCGGCGTTTGTCGGGTCCTTGGGATCCGGTCCGACGAGCTGGATCATCCATCCCCGCTTGCTCGCCAGGCACGCTTTGTCCGCCGTAATCGCCGCCGTATCGGTTCCCTGCAGGTTGTTGCTGGTCAGGTCGCAGAGGTCCGACTCCGTGGCCGTGAGATCCGGCAGGTCGTTGATGCCGTGCTTGTCCTTGATCATGTAGTAGCGGTTCGCAATCGCCGTCTCGTGCGGATGTTCACGATCGCCCGAGCCGATCAGGATCGAGTCGGTTGTGGTGTCGAAGGGCACGACGTCCGGCGCGAACAGGAACTTGCGGGCGTTCGCCGCGCCGCTCGTGCGCAGCGAGGCGACGTAGCCCACGGTCCAGTTCTTCGGCTCGGAATCGGAAATGTTGACCCGCCAGATGTTGCCGCCGGTGTCGGCGGCGTAGATGCGATCGGCGAGATCGCCGACATCGAGATCCGAATTGATCACTGACAAGTCGGCGGGGATCGCGTACAGCATCTTNNGGGTCGTTGGCCGCCGCATCGTAACCGGCGCCGAAGATCAGCACTTTGCAGAGTCCGCCCGCACCGCCCAACGCCGGACATTTCTCCAGTTTCAGCTTGGCGACGCGCGCCTGCGACCAGGTCTGCCCGAGCTCCTCGAAACCCTTCGTGTCGTTGTCGATCTTCCACTTGAACACCGGCTTCAGGGGTTCGGTCACGTCGAGCGAGTAGTAGAACCGGCCGCCGCGCCGCATGCCGACGTAGATCTGCGCTCGGGCACCCGAGCCCTGGATGCGGTCCTCCGGCTTCGCCGGATCCGAGTTGTCGGTCACGTACACCGCGTCGACCGTGACCGGCCCGTCAGCGAAATAACCGCGCGGGTTGTTCGTCGAGATGATGGGCGTCTGGGCGTAGATCCGCGCGAATTTGGCGAAGAATTCGCTCGGGACGAAGCCCCACAGCTCGTAGCCGTCCGTGTCGCTCTGCCCGCCCTTCACCGCGTGGACGATCCCGTCGTTCGCCCCGTAGAACACCACCAGATCGCGGTCGGCCGGCTCGCCGCTGCGGTTGTAGTTGATCACGGCCGGGCGCGAGTGCAGGACGTCGCCGTGCAGGTAGCCGCGCACGTACGTCGCATTCGTGACCGGGTTGTCCTCGAGCTGCACGTTTTCACCGCGCACCCAGTTGATCAGGTTGTCACGCGTAATGCCGCTCGCCCCGGTCGCCGTAATGGATCCCGTCGCCGGGCTTGCCGGCAACGGCGTGATCGTATAGGTGAACGTCTTGCCGGCCTGATTCGCGTTCGCGATCGAGTAGGTGCCGTTGTACTGGACCTGGGCGGCGCCCGAGATCGTGATCTGGTCGGCATTGTTGAACGTATGCGCAGCGTTCGTCGTCACCGTGACCAGGCCGCTCCCCACGGGGCGCGTGACCGAGGCGATGTCGTACACTTCGGCCGGCGCGGCGGTCATCGAGGTCAGCGTCGTCGCCGGCGAGGCGGGGGTCAACTCACCTGCCGTCAGTTCGAAGGTGAACTGCTTGACGCCGGTCTTGGTGCACGCCCGGTTCNNTCACCGTCACCGTCGTCCCCGACCGCGTCAGGCCGCTGATCGCGCTGTTGGCGGTTCCGCCGCTGCTCACCACCGACACGTTTCCGAAGGTGGTGGCCGGCGTGCGCGGGCCGGTCGCGACGGTGTAGGTGAATACCTGTGGATTGGCGGTCGTCGTGATGTTGAACGTGCCGTTGTACTCGGTCTGCTGTGCGCCGGAAATCGTCACCCCCTGGTTGTTGCTGAATCCATGGGCGACTGCCGTCGTGACGGTCGCGGTGTTGGCAGAGAGCGTGATCGACGAGATCGTCACGGTCGTACCGCCCTTCGCCGCCTTCAGCGTAAGGCCCGAGGTCGCCGTCGCCGGAGATATCGGTCGTTCGGTGATCTGGTAGGTGAACGTGTCGGCGTCCAGGACGGCAATGTTGGCCGTCACGTTGTAATCGGTCTGGTTGGCGCCCGCGATCGTGACGATCTGGCCACTGGTGAAATTGTGATTCGTCACGGACGCCGTCACCGTACTGCCACTGCGCGTGAGCGAGTTCACGGCCTTCAAGGCTGAGATGCCGAATAGCGTGTCGGTCAGTGCCGCGTTCGCGGTGGTGAACTGGTTGTCCGCCTCGGTCAGCGCCGAATCCTTCGCGCAGCCCGCGCAGGTGTAGAGGTTCCTGGGCGTGCTCGGGTCATTGATCTTCGTTGCATACACTCCGCGCAGGCGCTGCGCAGCGCCGCCTTTCTCGACGAATTCTCCATCCGGAGCGTCCGAGGACGTCGCCGCCAGCGGCGGCTGCGCGACCGTGTCCGGGTAGTAGCTGTTGTCCCAGAATGTGGACGCCGTCGTCCAGTAACTGACCGAGTTCGGCGTCACGAAACCCGTCGTCTGGTTCTCGATCGGGTTGCCGTTCTTGTCCACGAGGAACACGTTGCCGGTGTTGTCGGCGCCGAGCGCGTAGTGCTTGACGTTGCCCGGCCAGCGCGGCGAGGAGTTGCCATCCGGCCGGAACACGCCCATGTACACCTGGTTGAGGAACGCGCCGCGGACGTTCACGCTGACCGGCAGGGTGGACGAGGCGAACACGCTGTTCACCGCGGCGATCTCAGCGAAGATCTTGTTGAGCGCATCCGAGATCTCGACGCCGTTGCCCGCGCTCGAGACGCCGAAGTACTTGCCTTTGCCCTGCGTGGCGACGCTCTTCAGCAGCTCCGTCGTGTTCGGCGCCTGGCCCAGCGTGCTCGGGTTGACCTCCACCGCGTAGGTCACGACGATGGGTTTGGACGTGTTGCTCGCGTCGGGGCTCGACAGGAACCGCGCCCACTCGTCCGAGATGTTGTCCTGCAGGCCCGTGTTCTGCGAGAAGAGAATCGTGCTCGTGTTCCCGCCCGCCGCGGAAAGCTTCGTCGTCGCCGTGTTGTTCGAACTCGTGTTGTCGCTGAATGGCCCGTTCGAAATGAAAATGATGAAATTCTTCTGGCACGCGTCCGTGACCGGCTTGTTGTACTGCGTCGAGCCGGAATTCGTGAAGGCGTTACGCGGCAGCGGCGTACCGGCCGGCAGGGCGAGATTCCAGATCGCGTTCGACGCATCCTTCATCGCCTGGGGCGCGCCCTGCTGCGAGGAGCCGACGGTCGACCAGTCGTTGCCGAGATAGTCGCGCTTCGCCTTGGCGGTGCCGGAATAGGCGGTGAGGCCGCTGAAATACAGATAAGCCTCGTTGAACGCGAGGCCGGCGGAGGTGTTGTTGGACTTGTCGAACCCCGAATCGACGCTGCGGAAGAAGGTGGCCAGCGCGGTGCGGTTCGTCGCGCTCATCCACCGCATGCCCATGCGCATCACGCCGCCGTCGATGTTGTTGTTCGGATTGCCGGTCTCCGCGTACATCATCAGGCCGACGTTGAACTGATCCGTGAGCCCCTCGATGGTGGTCGCCATCGCGTTCAGCACGTGGGTCGAGCGCTTGCCGCCCGCGACCGTGTCCGTCTGGTCCCAGTTGGCGCTGGAGTCGAGGACGATGAGCACGTTCGGGCGCTGCGACGAAACCGTCGGGTTGATCGTGAACAGGTCGGTGTCGTCTGCGCGCGCAGGCAGCCGCGCGGACAGCAGACCCGCGATGATTCCCAGCACCGCCAGGACTCGGACGAATTTCGCTCGACGCATCATGACCGTCCTCCGCAACCGCTCCACTCAGGGATTCACGCAGACCGCGCTCACCGGCATGCGGATCTTCACGCCCTGGCGCAGGCTGATGCTCGCTCCGAACACGGCATCCTTGGCATCGGAGATCACCTCCCAGACCGTATCCTTGGGCGCCGAAGACGCAAACTCGTAGCTGTAGCCCGGCGCCGGCACGATGCTCAGACACTTGGGCCGGTAAGTCGTGACCTTGAAGTCGTTATACCCATCGCCATTGGCATCGACGTCGACGGCAGTGCTCGCCGGCGTCGTCGCCGCGTTTTCGAACGGCCCGACGCTGTTGAGCACCGACTCGACTTGCTGCTGCGCCGCAAATTCCGCCTCGACAATCATCTGCTGGTTATTCGCCGTGCGCAGGTTGTTTACGCCCGTATTCACCCCGGACACCGCGAACAGGGTGACGAGGACGAGAAAGATCAGCGCGATGACGAGCGTCGCGCCACGTTGCCGCCGGAGTCCGCGTGAATGCGTCATGGTCACTCGCGCCGCATCGAGACGTTGTTGACGCGCACGAAACTCGAATAGGCGTGCCGCCGATACCGGTCGCCCGTTGCGGTCGTGTAACCCTTCAGCCCCAGGCTGTAGGTCTTGTCGTCCGCGTAGCCCGGCGACGCCTCCGCGTTGCGCGCGACCAGGTTGACATCCACGGACACGACGTTGCTCCACGCCGCCGTCGAGCAGGGGGTCGTCGCGTCGCACATGACCACGCAATCAGCCACGCCGTCGGCCGCCGCCGCAGCGCCGCCGCAGAACACCGGATCGTCGATGCCGAAGTCGAACTGCAGCTGCTCGATGCCTTCCGCGATGGCCAATTTCTGGAACGCCGGCCCTGGTCCAAGTTCCAGCATCTTCAGAGTGGGAACCGGGGTACCACCGTCATCGGTCGTACCATTGCAGGTGGATCCGCTCGCCGGCACATTGCACTTGCTGATGAAGTAGATGCGGACGACGTACTGCCGCAAGGCGACGTCCCGCACCTCGGTGTTGTTGACCGCAGGCCGCTTCAACGTGAAGACTGAGCCCAGATTGCCGGACGAACCCAGATCCAGTTTGTACTCCGGGGGCGTTGTCTGAAGGTAGAACTTGGTCGCGTCGGGCTCGCCCGCCTGAGCCGCGGGCACGCCGGCCGCACAGGTCTTGCCCGCAGGGCAGAACAGCGACGTGCTCGCGCGCCGCACCACCAAGATGTCGGTGTTGGGCCGATAGTCGTTCGCGCTGAGGCAGCCCGCAAGGTCCGTCGGAACCGACGCCCCACCGTCATAAGCCTGGATGCCCAAGGGCAGTCCCGCTTCGAGTTCGGCCTTGCTCACGCCGCAGGGCGCGGCCGCCGCCGTCGTCGCCGGAAAACCGGCCTCCCCCGACATCGGCAGTTGGAAAAACTCACTGTAGAACCCGGCGTGCCGGAGATCCTCCGCGATGCGGTCGAGCGCGTAACGGCCGTTTTCGATCTGCCGGCTCGAACGCTCGATCTCGGCGCGCGAGCGGCTGGTTTCGGCGATGAGGTAAACGAGGCCCGAGACGAGGAACAGCCCGATCGTCATCGCGACCATGAATTCGATGAGCGAGAAGCCGCGTTGGCGCATGGCTCAGGCGCTCAGGTTCGCGATGCGGATCGTGACGCTGATGACACGCCGCAGCCGCTCATCGACCGCACCGCCCGCATCGAGGTACTGGTTCTTGCCGCAGGTCAGCGCCGCCGGGGGGGCAACCGTCGGCGCCAAGCCGCGCCAGGCCACGCTGATCGTGTAGACGCCGGCCGAGGGGTTCGTCACACACCCGCGCGCCTCGATGATGGCCCCGACGTTCGCGCTGCCTTTCTTTTCCTCCGTGCCGATCAGCGCGTTGTTCCAGGCCTGCAAATCGGCCGTGCCGCGCGCCTGCTGCGACGCGCTGCCGGAGCCGCACACGAAGCTGCCGCCGAAACCCGTGCCGAGTGCGGGCGACCCGCCGGCCGCATCCGTCGTCACGACATAGCAGGCTGCCGCAATCCGATTCGCCGTCATCCGGTCGATCATGTCCTGCAGCAGGACGGTCGCCTGCTTGCGCTGGTAAGCCTCGACTTCGCCCTGCTGCGTCGTCACGAGCAGGCCGGCGAGGCCCAGCAGCCCGATCATGAGGATGAGCAGGGTCACGAGCACCTCGAGCATCGTAAAACCGCGCTCTCCGCGCGCGATGCAACGGGATCCACCGGCCGATGCGCTGCGGGTCATGGGCATGTCGTGCCGCTTATCGTGGTCGATTTGGGGAGCCCGGTCAGATCGATCCGGATGCAGCGATTCTTGACTGACGCGTCGCTCGTCGCCGGCTGGATCAGCACGCCCAGCGCGGAGGCGGCGCTGGTCAATCGTCCATCCAACCGGTAAACGACCGCATTGGCGCCCGAAAATGCCACGCCCGACAGCGCATCCTGGCGGCGAAGTGTCGTGCCGCCCACGCTGACTGTCCAACCCGTAGCCCAATCGGTGCCCGAGGCAGGCGCCACCGTCACGGCCTGCCGCCGCTTGATGGCCTCGCTGCGCGCAAACGTAAGGGCCGCATACAAATCGAAGGACGCCGTCTTGACGCGCTGGCTGGCGGTAAAGGTAACGAACGACGGCGCCGCGACGCCCAGCAGGACCGCGATCAGAGCAATGACGACCAGCGCCTCGATCAGCGTAAAGCCCCGCTCCAGCACGATCGCGCGGCCTCGCATTCGTCGCCCTACTTCTTCCACTCCGCCGCGGGCGCCTTTGCGCCCTGGCTCGTCAGCGTCAGTTTCTCGAACTTGCCGGTAACGGCCTGATTGCCCTGCGGAGTCGCCGCAACCGTGTAGGTCGCCGTGCCCATGTCCTCCAGCGCGAACGTATACCGGCCGACGGTTTCAGGCGGCGGCGTCAGATTGAGCGCCCCGATGGTCGTGGCGTAGGAGCGGTTGGTCAGCAGGTACTGCTCCTGCCGCTGGGCCACCGTCATCATGAACGTTTGCGCAGCCGAGCGGTTGCCGCGGCGCACGTAGTCCTGATACTGCGGGTACCCGACGGTCGCGAGAATCCCGATGATCGCGACGGTGATCATCAACTCGATGAGCGAGAAGCCCAGCACGCCCCTCAGAGGCACCACGGCCCCGAACCGGCGGTTGAACGCATGCATGCGGATGGACGTCATGATCACTCCCCTCGAAGTATCCAGCGAATAGATGGGAATCCGGAAACGCCAAAGGACAAACGGTCGGTTCCGGGGAACAAAAGGCAAATCGGGCGTCGGTCAGCGTGCAGAATTCCGCGCCGCCGCACTTGGTCAGTCCCTTGCAGGCCGCGGCGTGCCGGGCCCACTCAGCCCGCGCGGCAGCGAGAACACGACGTGCTCTTCTGCCCCGTCCAGCGCCCGAACCCGCTGCGCGCCGAGTTCGGTGAGGCGCGCGACCACCTGGTTGACGAGCACTTCCGGGGCCGAGGCGCCCGCGGTGATGCCGACCCGGCGCCTGCCGGCCAGCCACTCGGGCTTCAGGTCGGCGGCGTTGTCCACCATGTAGGCCTGCGTGCCCATGTGGTCGGCGACCTCGCGCAGTCGGTTCGAATTCGAGCTGTTCGGCGAGCCGACGACGATCACGACGTCGCACTGCGGCGCCATGAACTTGACGGCGTCCTGGCGGTTCTGCGTCGCG
>DKBI01000070.1 GCA_002451175.1 Betaproteobacteria bacterium UBA6904 | reverse complement strand
GAACAACGCCGAATTCTTCGACTCGATGCGGCGCGGGTAGCCTGCGTTGCGCTAAGCCCCTGATTTCCGTATAATTCACGACCTTTTTCCGGCAGCCAACCTATGAAATCCGGCATTCACCCCCAGTACCCGGCCGTCATCTTTCTCGACACGGCATCGAACTTCTCCTTTCTCACGCGCTCGGCGATCGANNCCGTTCTACACGGGCAAGCAGAAGATCGTCGACACGGCCGGCCGCGTGGAGAAATTTCGCCGGCGCTACACGCGCACCAAGACGGCGTAGGCCGCTGGCACGGCATGCGCCCGTGAAGGCAGCTTCGGCTGCCTTTTGTTTTTTGCGCCCTAGAATGTCGACATGCTGCCGCGCGTAGAGTTGCCGCCCGCACCCTGGGTTCTCGTCCTCGTCGCGCTGGCGTTCCTGCTCCCGGGCCTCGCCGGGCACGATCCCTGGAAGACCTACGACGCGGTCGCCATCGAAATCGTCAGCCAGATGCAGCGCAGCGGCGACTGGCTGATCCCGCGCATCGCCGGCGAGCCCTGGATGGACGATCCGCCGCTGTATCACTGGGTCGCCCTGGTCCTCGTCAAGCTGCTGGACTGGGCCCTGCCGCTGCACAGCGCGGCGCGGCTCGCCACGGCCCTGTTCATGCTCGGCGCGCTCTGGTGGGCATACGACGCAGCGCGGCAGATGGCGCCGGAGGAGCAGCGTCGCGTGGCCGGCGCCTCGGCTGCGCTGGTGCTGCTGGGTTCGCTGGGGCTGGTGGTGCACGTTCACGAGGCCGTCCCGGATCTCGCGACGCTCGCGGCAATCTGCGCCGCGTTCGCGTTTGCCGCACGCATCGCGGATCGGCCAGTCGGCGCCGGCGCCGGGCTGGGGGGCGCGCTGGGCTGCAGTTTTCTGGCGACCGGACCGGTTGCCCCGGCCGCGCTGGTTCTTGCGCTCTCCGCATGCGCAATCGCCTGCACGGATTGGCGCAACCGCAGCGCGCGGCTCGGACTCGCCATCGCCTGCGTCGTCGGCGTGCTGGTGGCCGCCAGCTGGCCGATCGCCCTGGTGTGGCGTGCGCCGGATCGAGCCGCGGAATGGTGGTCGCTTGCCTTGCAGGCGCGCGGCGCGTTCCCCGACAACCTGCGCTATTACCTCGTGGTCGCAAGCTGGTTCGCGTGGCCCGGCTGGCCGCTTGCGTTCTGGGCGGTCTGGGCCGGGCGGCGCGATGCGCTGGTTTCGCGACGGGTGCTGCCCTTGCTCGCGCTGATCACCCTGCTCGCTGGCATCTCCCTCGCCGGCCCGGCACAGGATGTGAACGCGATCGTCCTGCTGCCGTCCCTGGCGCTGCTCGCGGCACAGGGCGTTCCCCGTTTGCGCCGCGGCGCCGCCAATGCGCTGGATTGGTTCGGCGTGATGACGTTCACGTTGTTTGCCGGGCTCGTGTGGCTCGGCTACGTCGCCATGATGACCGGCGTGCCGCCGAAGATTGCGCGCAATTTCGCCAAGACCGCGCCGGGATTCCTCCCGCAGTTCGAGTGGTGGCCGTTGCTGCTCGCGCTCGGCCTGGCCCTGGGATGGCTCTGGCTGGCGCTGTTCACGGCGCCCTCGGCGATGCGCGCCGTGATGCGGTGGGCTGCCGGAATCGGCCTGTTGTGGGGAACGTTTGCGCTGCTGCTCATGCCCTGGGCCGATTACCAGAAGAGCTATCGTTCCGTGGCCCTGCAGATTCAGGGCCGCATCCCGGCCGGCACCCGCTGCGTGGCGCGGAGCGGCGTAGGTTCGGCCCAGCGTGCAGTGCTCAGCTATCATGCCGGCATCCGGACGCAACCCTTCGACCGGAACCAGCCCGCACGTTGTCCGCTGCTGATCGTGCAAGGCAGCGCGCGGCACGAACGCGACGCCCCCGGCGGCGCGTGGATCAAGCTGGCCGACGCCGGTCGCCCGGGCGACAAGGGCGAACGACTGCGCCTGTACCAGCTGCGACCATGAATACGACCCCTCCCACCGCCTGCACCGCCTGGACGCGGCTGACCGAATATCGCCAGCGGATGCAGGGGGTTTCCCTCGCGGAGCAATTCCAGCGCGAGCGGGACCGCGCCCGGCACCTGACCTTGGAAATTCCCGGGATCGTCTTCGACTATTCGCGCCAGCGCATCGACGCCGAGGGCGTCGGCCTCCTCGCCGAACTCGCGGGTCAGCGCGATCTGCCGCAATGGCGCAGCGCTCTGTTCGACGGCGCCGCCGTCAATTCGACCGAGCAGCGGGCCGTGGCACACATGGCGTTGCGCGCCGGCGAGACGGCGCCCGCGGAGGTGCGCCAGACACTCGATCGCATGCGCGCTTTGGCGGCCCGGCTACGGGGCGACCCAGGCGTGCGCCGCATCGTGCATCTCGGAACGGGCGGCTCCGCGCTCGGCCCGCAGCTGATCGTCGACGCGCTCGGCGTCGAGGATACGGCGCTGGATTTCCGCTTCGCCGCCAATGTCGATCCGCTCGACCTGCAGCGCGCGCTCGCCGGCGCGGATCCCGAGACGACCCGCTTCGTCGTCGTCTCGAAGACCTTTACGACGCAGGAGACGCTCGCCAACGCGCACGCCGCAAGGCGCTGGCTGGGCCAGCGCGATCCGGCCCGCCATTTCATCGCCGTCACCGGCAGCGCGGCGGCGGCTCGCGCGTTTGGCGTCCAGGAGGTGCTGCCGTTGCCGGATGCGATCGGAGGCCGCTTCTCGCTATGGTCGGCGGTCGGCGTGACGGCGATGTGCGCGGTCGGGATCGCGCGATTCGACGAGCTGCTCGCCGGCGGCCACGATGTCGACGCGCACTTCGTGACGGCGCCGCTGAGCGAAAACGTCCCCGCGTTGATGGCGCTGCTGGGCGTATGGAACGTGAATTTCCTCGGTTCCGGAACGCACGCCGTCCTGCCCTATGCGCATGCCCTGCGGCTGCTGCCCGCCTATCTGCAGCAGCTCGAGATGGAATCGAACGGCAAAAGCGTTGACCGCGAAGGCCGAGCCGTCGATTACGCGACGGCGCCGGTGCTCTGGGGGGCCGAGGGCACCGTGGGTCAGCATTCGTTTCACCAGCTGCTGCACCAAGGCACCCAGATCGTTCCCGCGGACTTCGTCGTCGCCGGCGTGAGCCCCGAACTGGATGCGAACGCGCGGGCGCAGGCCGACGCCCTCGCCTTCGGCACGACCGATCCCGCATTGCCGCCTTATCGCCGCCACCCGGGCAACCGGCCCTCGAGCACGATCCGGCTCGGACGCCTCGACGCGCGCCATCTCGGTCGGCTGCTGGCGTTGTACGAGCACAAGGTATTCGCGCAGGGCGTCATCTGGAACATCAACAGCTTCGACCAATGGGGCGTCGAACTCGGCAAGGCGCTGGCCCGCCAGCTGCTCACGAAAGGCACATGACCATGGACCAGGAAACCTTCAACCTCAGCATCCGCAAGTTTCTCAAGATGGTCGGCGTCAACTCGCAGCGCGAGATCGAGGTCGCCGTGCAACGCGCGCTGGACGCGCGCCGCCTGCAGGGCGACGAAGTGCTGGGCGCGCGGGTGACGCTCGAAATTCCCGCACTGGGGCTGAACGTGCCGTTCGAAGGCGACATCAAGCTAAAATGAATCGGCCGTCGAGGTGACGCGGGAGGAGCGCGCGGGGAGCCCATGAACAAGGCAAGGGAATTCGATCAGAGCGTGGTGACCGAATTGCGCGCGCTGCTCGGCGAGCGGGTGAGCGTCGCCGCCGCGGTGCGCGAGCACCACGGCAAGGACGAGTCGTACTTTCCCTACGCGCTGCCCGACGCGGTCGTCTTCCCGGAATCCACTGAGGAAGTGCGCGACGTGGTCGCGATCTGCCGGCGGCACGGCGTGCCGATGATTCCCTACGGCGTGGGCACCTCGCTCGAGGGGCACGTGCTGGCGATTCGGGGCGGCGTGTGCATCGACCTGTCGCGCATGAACCGCATTCTCGAGGTGCACGAGGCGGACCTCGACGCCGTGGCACAGGCGGGCGTCACGCGCAAGCAGTTGAACGAGCACATCAAGCACACCGGGCTGTTCTTCCCCGTGGATCCCGGCGCCGACGCCACGCTGGGCGGCATGGCCGCGACGCGGGCGTCCGGCACGAACGCCGTGCGGTACGGCACCATGCGCGAGAACGTCCTGTCGCTCAAGGTGGTGCTCGCGGACGGCCGCGTGATCCAGACCTCGCGCCGCCCGCGAAAGTCGGCGGCCGGCTACGATCTGACGCGCCTCTTCGTGGGCTCCGAGGGCACGCTCGGCATCATCACCGAGGTCACGGTGCGCCTGTACCCGGTGCAGGAGGCGATGTCGGCGGCCGTGTGCGCGTTCGACTCGGTGGACGGATGCACGAACACGGTGATCCAGACCATCCAGTCGGGCGTGCCGATCGCGCGCTGCGATATCGTCTGCGAGAAGACGATTGCCGCGATCAACGCGCACAGAAAGACCCAGTACCGCGTCGCGCCGACGGTGTTCTTCGAGTTCCATGGCAGCAGCGCGAGCGTCGTCGAGCAGGCGGAAACGGTTCAGGAAATCGCCCGCGAGCACGGCGGCCGGGACTTCCAGTGGGCGACGCGACCCGAAGAGCGCACCCAGCTCTGGGATGCGCGGCACAACGCGTACTTCGCGGTGCTGCAGAGCCGGCCGGGGTCGCGCGCCGTGTCGACCGATGTCTGCGTGCCGATTTCCCGCCTCGCGGACTGCGTGCGTGAGTCCATGGAGGACGTGCAATCGTACGTCGTCCCGGTGCCGCTGCTCGGGCACATCGGCGACGGCAATTTCCATCTCGTGTTCCTGATCGATCCGGACAACGCCGAGGAACTGGCGCTCGCGAAGAAGCTCAACAAGCGGCTCGTGGAGCGCGCGATCCGCATGGAAGGCACGTGCACGGGCGAGCACGGGATCGGTCTCGGCAAGCAGGAATCGCTGCGCGCCGAGCTCGGCGACGACGTGATCGACGTCATGCGCTCGATCAAGCAGCTATTCGATCCGCAGAANNTGGGCATCGAGCTGCCGCGGCTCACCGCCCCCGTGGCCAACTACGTGAACGCGGTGCAGTCGGGCAACCTGATGTTTCTCTCCGGAAAGGGTCCGTCCACCGTGGACGGCCTGCGTCCGCAGGGCAAGGTCGGCCGCGAGTTCAGCGTGGAGCAGGGGTACCGATTCGCTCGGTCGACCGGCCTCGCGCTGCTTGCGGTGCTGAAAGCGGAGCTGGGCAGCCTGGATCGGGTCAAGCGGGTCGTCAAGGTGCTGGGCATGGTGAATGCGGAGCCCGACTTCCAGGATCAGCCCAAGGTCATCAACGGCTGCTCGGATCTGTTCGTGGAGGTCTTCGGCGATGCCGGGCGGCATGCGCGATCCGCGGTCGGCATGGGATCGTTGCCGAACGGCATTCCCGTGGAAATCGAGGCGATCGTCGAGGTGCGCGCGGCGGCGAAGCGGTCGCGGCGCACGAAACCTGCCGCCCGGAAATCGGCGAAACGGCGGTCGGCGTAGACAGAGCGCAATCCGCCCCCTCGGGGGGCGGCGGGCTTGCCGCTCAAATGGTCATCACCGTCCGGCGGTAATAGCGCAGTTCCTCGATCGACTCGAGGATGTCGTAGTACGCCTCGTGACGCCCCTGCTTCACCAGCCCCTTCATGGCCTCCGGCTTCCAGCGCCGGACGAGTTCCTTGACAGTCGAAACGTCCAGGTTGCGATAGTGGAAATACGCTTCGAGCTCGGGCATCCAGCGGGCGAGAAAACGACGGTCCTGGCAAATCGAATTCCCGCACAGCGGTGAGGCCCGGGAAGGGACGTGCTTTGCCATGTATTCCAGGGCGAGTTTCTGCGCTGCCGCCTCGTCCAGCGTGGACGCGCGTACCTTGTCGACCAGGCCCGAGCGGCCATGCACGCTCGTGTTCCACGAGTCCATGCCTGCGAGCACCTCGGCGGGCTGGCGCACGACCAGCACCAGCCCGTCGTCGAGCTGGTTCAGCTCCGGATCCGTCGCCAGAAGCGCAAGCTCGATGATGCGATCGGAATCCGGCACGAGGCCGGTCATTTCCAGGTCCAGCCAGATGAGTCGGTTCGGGTCGGTAGCCACGCTTTATCCGTTCAATCGCCCGCGGTATTCTCTCATGCCATGGAGAGCATGTTGACCTGGAGTTTCATTATCGCCGTTGCGCTCGCAACCGCGGCGCGGATCTGGCTCGCCCTGCGGCAGATCCGGCATGTGCGCGACCACCGGGATGCCGTCCCCCGGGAATTCGCCGATGCCATTCCACTTGCATCGCACCAGACGGCTGCCGATTACTGCGTCGCCAGAACGCGCCTGGGCATCATCGACATCGTGATCGGCGCCGCGGCGGCCCTCGTTCTCACCGTAGGCGGCGGACTGCAGTGGCTGTCGACGGGCCTGGCGGCGGTCTTCGATGCGGCGGGACTCTGGCATGGCGTCGCGCTGATCGTGGCGGTGATCGTGCTGCTGTCGCTCCTGGAGCTGCCGGTCACGGTGTGGCGAACGTTCGTGATCGAGGCCCGCTTCGGCTTCAACCGCCAGACACCCGCCCTGTTCGTCGCCGACCTGGCGCGGCAGACTGCAGTGGGCGCGCTGCTGGGAATCCCGCTGCTCGTGGCGGTGCTCTGGCTGATGGAACGCATGGGCCCCGCCTGGTGGCTGTACGTCTGGATGACCTGGGTCAGTTTCAATCTGCTGGTGCTGGCGATCTACCCGACCGTCATCGCGCCGCTGTTCAACCGGTTCACGCCGCTGAGCGACGCCGCGCTCGCCGATCGAATCAACGGGCTGCTCGCGCGCTGCGGATTCCGNNATCGAGGCGGTCCTCGCCCACGAGCTGGGGCATTTCCGCCGCCGCCACGTGTGGAAGCGCGTGGCGCTGATGTTCACGGTGTCGCTGGCGCTGCTCTGGATCCTCGGGCAGCTCGTCGACCAGCCGGCGTTCTATGCGGGGCTCGGCGTGTCCACGCCCTCGACGGCGGCCGCGCTGCTGCTGTTCTTTCTCGTCGTACCGGTCTTCGCCTTCTACGTTCAGCCGCTGATGAGCCGGGTGTCGCGGCGGCACGAGTTCGAGGCGGACGCCTATGCCGCGGCGCATGCCAGCGCCCCGGACCTGATTCGCGCCCTCGTCCGGCTATACCGGGACAATGCCGCGACGCTGACGCCCGATCCGCTTTATTCTGCGTTCTACGATTCCCATCCACCCGCCGCGACGCGCATCGCGCGCCTACAGGAGGTTGCCGGCTGATGAACGATCTTGCATCCAGGAAGTGCAGGCCCTGCGAGGGCGGGGTCTGCCCCTATTCGCCGCAGGAATCCAGCGAACTGCTCAAGCAGCTGACGGGGTGGCAGATCGAGGGTCGCAAGCTGGTCAAGACCTTCGCCTTCGCGAACCATTACCAGACGCTGGCGTTCGTCAATGCGCTGGCCTGGATCTCCCATCGCGAAGATCACCATCCCGTCCTGCAAGTGGGTTACAACCAGTGCCGCGTCGAATACTGGACCCACGCCATCGACGGGCTGTCGGAGAACGATTTCGTCTGCGCGGCCAAGTGCGACGCGCTATTCGAGCTCTGATCCGGACCGCAGCGGGCAAGCTCGGGTGCGACGCGTCTTCGGCTCCTTCGATCTGCTGGCGGCGCATCATGCGCGCAACCTGCTGCAGACCGAGGGCATCGGCGCGCTGCTGAAGAACGAAATCCTGTCCTCTGGCGCTGGCGAAATTCCTCCGGCCGAGTGCCAGATCGAGGTCTGGGTGCTGGACGATGACGACGCGGTGCGCGCAGAATTCCTGCTACGTGCCGGCACCGCTCTCGCCCGCACGGCAGCCGCGTGGCGGTGTGGCGGCTGCGGTGAGTCGCTCGACCCGCAGTTCACGCAGTGCTGGCAATGCGGCCAGCTGCGTGCCGCATGAGGGGGCAGCCCAGGGCAGGCGCCGATAACAAGGGTCCGATGCAAGGACTCGAAAGGGAGATGACCGAAATGGAAGAGATCCACTGGCCGGCGCCGCCGGAATACGAGTACCCGCCATCGCTGGACAGCTATGGACCGGAGTCCTGCGTGCTGATCTTTGCAGATGGCCGGGAGACCGCCGGGCACCTCCTCGCCTACTCGGAAGCGGCCGGCGACCTGCGGTTCCATCCTGACGATGGCGGTCCGGACGCGGATATCCGCCTGGCGGAACTCCGCGAGGTCCGGCTCGAACGGCTGCTGCCCATGAAGCGCCAGGACAAGCTGTTCGAGAGCGTGAACGATGCCGCCGCTTTCGGGGACGACGAGAAATACACCTACTCCCTGCAGCAATCCGGCGGGGCGTTGCTGGCCGGAGAAACAATCGGCTTCATCCGGTCGGACGCCGGCGTCTACCTGTTCCCGCCGGAAGGCCCTGGCATCGTGAAACGCCGCCTCATTACCGCGGCGGCCGTGCAGGCCTTCGACGTGCAGGCGGTCCAGGTCAAGTCGCAGGCAGGCCAGTCGTCGCAGATGAAGAACGCCAAGTTGGCCGAGGTCTTCAGCAAGACGCCGGACAAGTACCCCTACCGCCTCGAAGAACGCTTCCCGAGGATCGTCAATCGCATCGCCGAACTTTGGCTGACGCCGCAACTGGAGCACTACTTCAACGATCTGCTGGTGGACCGCCGCGGTGGGCGGCAAGGCTTCCCGCCCGAGATCATGAGCGAGCTGATGACCCTGTACGGCACGCACAACGCAATCGTCGCCGCGAATGCGAAGGATCCTCTGGACCCCTGGGGATTCGAGGCCATGCGCAAGGAACTGCAGGAAATCGGCGTGCCGTGCACGCAGCAGCGCATGGTGCGCGCGATCGAGCAGGGCGACACCCGTATTCTGGAGATGCTGATTCGCGCCGGCATGGACGTCAACCATATCGGCGACGGGGGATGGACGCCGCTCATGGTGGCCGCGTTCAACGGCCAGGAAAAGGCGGCCCTCATGCTCATCGAGGCCGGCGCGACGGTCAACGCGCGTGACCGCAGCGGGTACTCGCCGCTGCACTGGGCGGCGATGAACGGCTACCTGCAGGCGACGCAAGTGCTGCTAGGCAAAGGCGCGCTCGTCAACATGCAGAACAATTATGGCTGGACGCCCTTGCTGCACGCCGCCGGCCGCGGGCATCATCAGGTGGTGAAGATGCTGCTCGAGGCCGACGCGCATCCCGATCTGCCTGACAAGGAAGGCTGGACGCCCCTGCACAAGGCCGCGGTGAACGGGCACGTCAAAGTCGTGGAAGCGCTGCTCGACGGGCGTGCCAATCAGAACCTGAAGCACAAGGATGGCGCGACGCCGCTGATGCTCGCCACCGAGAAAGGGCACCGCGAAGTGCGCGCGGTTCTCGTCGCCCAGGCGCACATCGACGACGCAAGCCAGCCGGCCGACAAACCGCGCGGCTGAGGCGCGCGCGGCGTGCGCGCTAGAAGATGCGCAGCGCGCTGACTACGACCAGCACGAAAATCCACAGCACGAGCGCGCGCCACAACAGGCCCACCGTGCTGTCGAGGAATTGCGGTTCGGCATTTTCGCCAACGCCCAGGTCGGGGCGCGCGGCGGGACCGGCAATCTCGCCAAGCGGCATGCCGAGGCGAACGCCGAGCGCGCCGGCGCCCGCCGCCAGCACGATGCCCAGTTGAGGATCCGGCCAGGCGCGCGCCTGCGTCCGCCAGCAGTAGATCGCGTCCTCGAAGTCGCCCACCACGGCAAACGCTGCCGCCGTCATGCGTACCGCGGGCCATTCCAGGGCGCGGCGCACACGCTGCGCGGCCTGCCCGAACGTGCCGAGCAAACCCCAGCGCCGCTCGAGAAAGACCGCCAGTCGATACAAAATGGCGCCCCCGGGGCCGGGCACCACGACATACCAGAACAGCACGCCGAACACGTGCCGGTGCGCATGCGCTAGCGCCTCCTCGATCGTCAGCCGCACCACCTCCTCCCGGCTGCGGTGTCCGCTGGGCTCGCCACGCCACGCGCCGAGCAGTTCCTGCGCCCGCTCCATCTCGCCGGCGCGAATCGCGTTCTGGATGCCGGTGAAGTAGTGGCTGGACTGGCGAAAACCGAGCGTCAGATAAAGGACCGCCACATGGAAGGCGAGCGCGAGCAGGGGATGCATCCACCACAGCAGGTAATGCAGCGCCGTCGCGCCGAGCACGACGGGCAGCACGGCCACCAGCCACGCGATCGTGCCGTGCCGCACCTCGCCCGCATTGAACGCTGCTTCCAGGCTGTTGGCCGCTTGCGTAAGCATCGCGATCCAGGTCTTGCGATCCGCGACGGGATGCCACTGCTCGAGCAGCAAGGCGATGACGATGGCGAGCACGCCCATGGTGCGCCGGAAGATAGCACAGTGCCACACCGCTATCGGGTGGCTGCGAGCTCCCGGTAGAAATTGACCAGCATGCCAGCGGTCGCGCCCCAGATGTAGTGCGGCCCGTAAGGCATCGCGGTGTACTCGACTTCACGCCCCTGGAAGACGCGCGCATGTCGCTCGTGGTTCGCCGGATCGAGCAGGAACGACAGCGGCACTTCGAACACTTCCTCGACCTCGTGCGCATCCAGATGCAGGTCGAAGGGCGGCGCCACCAGAGCGACGACCGGCGCCACGCGGTACCCGGTGCGCGTGCAGTAATCCGCGAGCCGCCCGAGTATTTCGATCGACTGCTCGGCCAGGCCGATCTCCTCGCGGGTTTCACGCAAGGCGGTCGCCTCCGGCGACGCGTCGTGCGCCTCGGCGCGCCCGCCCGGAAAACTGACCTGTCCGGAATGGCTCCTGAGGCGCGTCGTGCGGCGCGTGAAGAGCACCGTCAGTTCCTCGGGCCGCAGCACGATGGGGATGAGCACGGCGGCCGGTTTGAGCGCCGCGTCCGTCGCGTCCGCGTCCGCATCCCCCGCCACCCCGCTCGACGCCCCGCGGCCCGCGCGGAACCGCCGGCGCAGCCATTCGGCATCCAGTTCGATGGTCAGCTCATGACGCAGCGTCGCACGCATCCCCTGCGCTCTCTACGGGTCACCCGGCATGCCAAATGAAACGCCGCCCGCAGGCGGCGTTTCGTCCCCCGGCGTGCGCCCGGCTACTTGATCGCCTGCAACTTGTCGAACGTCTCGCGCGGCCACGGCAGTGGACTGCCATCCGGCAGCTTGCCTTCCGCGTAGAACTTCTGCACCGCAGCCATGAACGGTTTGCGGTCGACCATGACCACCGCCTTTCCACGCTTGGCGAAATCGGTCATCAGCTTCTTCTCGATATCGACGATCTCTCCGGTCGCCCGCCCGGCCGCTTCCTGAAACACCGCGGCAAACGCCTTGCGGTCGGCCTCCGAGAGCTTGCCCCACAGCGGCGCGCCGATGATCGTCAGCAGGGCATCCGTAATGTGCGCCGTGATATTGATGTGCGACTGCACCTCGTAGAACTTCTTGGCGTCGATCGTCGGCAACGGATTCTCCTGCGCCTCGACCGTCTTGTTCTGCAGCGCGAGGTACACCTCCGCGAAGGCGATCGGCGTCGGGTTGGCGCCGACCGCGCGCGGGAACAGCGTGTACAGCGGCGCATCGGGCACGCGGATCTTGAGGCCTTTCATGTCTTCCGGCCGGTTGAGCGGCTTGTTGGAGGTCGTCTGGCGGTTGCCGTAATAGGTGATCGCCACCACGCGATTGCCGCTCGTCGCCTTGGCATAGCCGTCGGCGAGATCGGCGAACAGGCCACTCGCCGCGAACTTCTTCCAGTGATCGAAATCCCGGAACATGAAGGGCGCGCCACCGATGGAGATGGGGCCGTAGTTCCGCCCGGCGAACAGCTGGCCCGTGTAGATGATGTCGACCGTGCCCAGCGTGAGCCCCTGGTTGATGTCGGTCTCCTTGCCGAGCGACGACGCCGGGAAAACCTCCATCGTGTAGCGGTTCGACGTGCGCTTCGCAATCTCGCCCGCCGCCCAGACGGCTGCGGTGTGGTACGGCTCGCTGACCTCGTA
>DKBI01000116.1 GCA_002451175.1 Betaproteobacteria bacterium UBA6904 | reverse complement strand
GTCGATCAAGACCGTGAACGCGCTCTCGCACTACACGGACTGGACGATCGGGCACGTGCACAGCGGCGCGCTCGGCTGGGTCGGTCTCGTGAGCATGGGCTGCATCTACCACCTGGTGCCACGGCTGTTCGGCCGCGCCGAGATGTACTCGGTGCGCCTCATCAACACGCATTTCTGGGTCGCCACCGTCGGCATCGTCCTGTACATCGCCGCCATGTGGATCGCCGGCGTGATGCAGGGGCTGATGTGGCGCGGCGTCAGCGCGGACGGCACGCTCACCTACACCTTCGTCGAGAGCGTCAAGGCGACGTACCCGTTCTACGCCATCCGCCTGCTGGGCGGGACGCTGTATCTCGCCGGCATGGTGATCATGCTCTACAACGTGCTGAAGACCGTGGCCGGCGCGAAGGCGGTGGATGCCGTGATTCCGGCGCCCGCCGCGGCGCACGCCGCGGTCCCGACTTCGGCGCACGCCTGAGCGGCCAAGGGAGAGAACATGCTCACGCACGACCTGATCGAGCGCAACCAGGCGCTCATGATCGTCCTCGTCATTCTCGTCATCGCCGTCGGCGGGCTGGTCGAAATCGTGCCGCTGTCGTTCATGCGGTCGATGACCGAGCCGGTCGCCGGGCTGAAGCCGTACGGCGCGCTCGAGCTCACGGGGCGCGACGTCTACATCCGCGAAGGGTGCTACAACTGCCATTCGCAGATGGTGCGGCCTTTCCGCGCGGAGGTGGAGCGCTACGGGCACTACTCGGTGGCCGGCGAGTTCGTGTACGACCATCCGTTCCAGTGGGGTTCGAAGCGCACCGGCCCCGATCTGCACCGTGTCGGCGGCCGCTACTCCGACGACTGGCACCGGCTGCACCTCAGCAACCCGCGCAGCGTCGTGCCGGAATCGAACATGCCGGCGTACGCCTGGCTCGCCAAGGCACCCGCGGACGCCGACACCATCGAGGCGAAGATGCGCGCGCTGAGGGTGGTCGGCGTGCCGTACAAGGACGAGGAGATCGCGCAGGCGAAGGCCGAGCTCAAGGACAAGAGCGAACTGGACGCGCTGATCGCCTACCTGCAGGGGCTCGGCACGGCGCTCAAGGCGAAGCAGTGATCATGGACATCAATCTCCTGAGAAGTCTCGTCACGGTCGCCGCGCTGGCGGCGTTTCTGGGCATCGTCTGGTGGGCCTACGCGCCGTCGCGCAAGGCGCGCTTCGAGCGCGACGCGTACCTGCCCCTGAATGAGGACGGAGATCGGCCATGAGCCAGTTCACGAGCGGTTTCTGGGACGTCTACATCGGGGCCATCAGCGTGGTGTCGATCATCGCCTGCGCGGTGTTCCTGAAGATGCAGAGCGTGCGCAAGTCGGTGGAAGCCGACACCACGGGACACGTGTGGGACGAGAACCTGCAGGAGTACAACAATCCCATGCCGCGCTGGTGGGCCTGGCTGTTCTACGTCACCGTGGTGTTCGCGCTCGGCTACCTGGCGCTGTATCCGGGGCTCGGCAGCTTCCAGGGCCTGCTCGGCTGGAGCCAGATCGGGCAGCTGCACGACGAGACGCAGGCGGCCAATGCGCAGTTCGGCCCGCTGTACGAGAAGTACGAGAAGCTCGACGTCGCGGAGGTCGCGAAGAATCCCGAGGCCCTCGCCATCGGCCAGAAGCTGTTCCTCAATTACTGCGCGCAGTGCCACGCCTCCGACGCCGGCGGCAGTCCGGGCAGCGAAGGCCGTCCCGGCTTCCCCAATCTGACCGACAAGGACTGGCTCTGGGGCGGCACGCCGGAGGCGATCAAGATGTCCGTCACGGAGGGACGCCGCGGCGTGATGCCGCCCTTCGGGGCGGCGCTGGGCCCGGAGAGCACGCGTGACGTCGCGCACTACGTCCTGTCGCTGTCGAACGGCAAGCACGACACGGCTCGCGCCGACCGCGGCAAGGAGAAATTCCAGCAGTTCTGCGTTGCCTGCCACGGGGCCGAGGGCAAGGGCAACCCGGCGCTGGGCGCGCCCGACCTGACCGACGGCGTCTGGCTGCACGGCGCGCGCGAGGCGGACATCGTCTATCAGATCACGAACGGCCGGCAGAACCAGATGCCTTCGCACAAGGACCTCCTTTCGCCGGCGAAGATCCACCTGCTGACGGCGTACGTGTATTCGCTGTCGGCGCCGCCGAAGTAGGCGCAGCGCGGAAGGCATGGCTCAACCTTCCAGCACCCAGAAAAAAACCACCAGCGATCCTGCCGCACCGGCCGCCCCGGGCGGCAGCGTCGTTGTCACTGAGCTGTATGCCGCGCACAAGAAGGTCTACCCGCGCGCGGTGACCGGCTGGTTTGCCGCATGGCGGTGGGCGCTCGTGTGGGCGACGCAGCTGGTCTACTACGGCACGCCGTGGATCGTCTGGAACGACCGGCAGGCGGTGCTCTTCGACATCGTGCACCGCAAGTTCTACATCTTCGGCCTGGTGTTCTGGCCGCAGGACGTGATCTATCTCTCGGTGCTGCTGATCATCGCGGCGCTGTCGCTGTTCCTGTTCACCGCCGTCGCCGGGCGGCTGTGGTGCGGTTACGCTTGTCCGCAGACCGTCTACACGGAAATCTTCATGTGGATCGAGCGCCTCATCGAGGGCGACCGCAATCAGCGGATCAAGCTCGACCGGGCCGCATGGGATGTGCGCAAGCTCGGGCTCAAGGCGGCCAAGCACGCCGTGTGGATCCTCGTCGCGTTCTGGACCGGATTCACGTTCGTCGGCTACGTGACGCCGATCCGCGAGCTGTGGGGCGCCCTCGCGAGCGCGCCCGCCTGGCTCGGTGACGGAGCCGGCGCGGGGCTGGGGCCGTGGGAGACCTTCTGGATCCTGTTCTACGGGTTCGCCACGTACGGCAACGCCGGATGGATGCGCGAGCAGGTATGCCTCTACATGTGCCCCTACGCGCGTTTCCAGAGCGCGATGTTCGACCGGGACACGCTGATCATCACGTACGATGCCGAGCGCGGCGAGCCCCGCGGCGCGCGCGGCAAGTCGACGCCCCGGGCGCAGTTCGGCGATTGCGTGAACTGCGGCGTGTGCGTGCAGGTCTGCCCGACCGGCATCGACATCCGCGATGGCCTGCAGTACCAGTGCATCGGTTGCGCGGCGTGCATCGACGGCTGCAACCAGGTGATGGAGCGTTTCGGGCAGGCGCGCGGCCTGATCCGCTACGCGACGCAGCACGCCATGGAGCGCAAGCTCGACCGGGCGCAGATCCTGCGGCGGGCGTTCCGGCCGCGCGTCTGGCTCTATTCGGCCGTCATCTGGGGGATCATCGTGGCGGCGGTCGCCGGGCTGTACCTGCGCATCCCGCTGAAGGTCAACGTCATGCCGGATCGCGCGGCGATTTCGCGTACCGTGGAGGGTGGGCAGATCGAAAACGTCTACCGGCTGCAGGTCATCAATACGTCCGAGAGCGAGCGCAGCTTCGAGATTGGCGTGAGCGGACTGCCGGGCGTGCAGCTGGCCGGCGAGACGCGCATCACGCTGGGGATGACCGAGTCGCGCATCGTCCCGGTGCGCGTGCGCGTCGCCCCGGACGCGGTGGCGCCCGGCACGCACCGCGTGCAGTTCGAGGTGCGCGCAATCGGCGTCGACGGCGTGGCGGTCAACGAGCGGTCGGTGTTCGTCGTGCGATGAGCGCCACGAGAGACGCGGCGCCGCCGGGCGCCAGGCCGTGGTACCGGGAACCCTGGCCGTGGATCCTGATGGCGGGGCCTGCAGCCGTCATCGTGGCGGGCGCCGCCACGATCTGGCTCGCGGTGGCGAGCGCCGACGGCCTGGTGGCGGACGACTATTACAAGCGCGGGCTGGCGATCAATCAGGATCTCAAGCGGCAGCAGCGCGCCGAGGAGCGCGGCATCACCGCGCGCGTCTCGCAGCCGCCGGGCCGGCTGCGCGTGCAATTGCAGGGCGCGGCCCCCGAGGCGCTGTTCGTGCAGCTGGTGCACGCGACGCGGCCGGGCATGGACCAGCGCGTGCGGCTGGCACCCGCAGGGCAGGGCGTGTACGAAGCCGAGCTGAGCGCGCTGGCGCCGGGGCGCTGGCGGTTGATTCTCGAGGATCCGCGCGGCGAATGGAAGATCGTGAGGGAAGGCCTATGAAGACAGCGATCTGGATCCTGTGGCCGTCGTTCATCGTCGGCGGGATCGGCGAGGTGGTGTTCTTCACCGTTTTCGACCCGAGGGAACTCTACCTCTTCGGTGAGCCCGTGAGCCTGAGCCGGCACGCGGTGTACTCCATCGGGTTCTTTCTCTGCTGGGCGTTCGCCGCGGCGTCGAGCGCCCTCACCTGCTTTCTGCAGCGCAGCCCCCGGGAGGTCAACCGATGAGGCGCGGGCAATGGCCTCTCGCGGCGCTCGCCGCCGCCGTCGCCCTGGCGGCCGCAGCGCAGGACGCGGCGCGTGGCCAGCGCGTCTATGAGACCCAGTGCGGCGGCTGCCACTACGAGCGCGTGCACCAGCGCGAGCGCAGCCGCTCGACCGTGAAATCGCAGGCGGAATTGCGCGTCGAGGTGGCGCGGTGGGCCGCTCAGGTCCAGCAGCGGCCGTTCACCCTCGAGGACCTCGACGACATCGCCGCCTACCTCAACGAGACGCACTACCGGTTCCCGCGGTGAAACTCAGCTTCCTCGGCGCGGCCGGGGAGGTGACCGGCTCGTGTTACCTCGTCGACACGGGCAAGATCCGCTTCCTGATCGACTGCGGGATGTTCCAGGGGGGCCGTGCCGCCCGGCGGCGCAATGCCCGGTTTGCGTTCAAGCCGCGGGAGATCGATTTCGTGCTGCTCTCGCACGCCCACGTGGACCACTCGGGGCTGCTGCCGCGGCTCGTCGCGCAGGGATTCGGGGGGCCGATCTATGCGACGCCCGCGACCATCGAACTGCTCGGCGTGATGCTGCCGGACGCCGCGCACCTGCAGGAGCGCGAGGCCGAACGCGAGGGCGGCGTGCCGCTGTATACCGTGGCGCAGGCGCAGCAGTGCCTGGAGCGTCTGGTCGCGACCGACTATGGCGAGCCGCTGCAGCCGCATGCGAGCGTGCGCTGCATCTATCGCGATGCCGGCCACATTCTCGGCTCCGCCATCCTGGAGATCTGGGCGGGCGGCCGCAAGCTCGTGTTCTCGGGCGATCTCGGCCAGCCGGACCGACCGATCGTGCAGGATCCGGAGCGCATTGCCGACGCCGACGTCCTGCTGGTCGAGTCCACGTACGGCAACCGCAACCACAAGAGCCTCGTGCAGACGCTCGACGAATTCGCCTACGCGCTCACCGACACGCTGCGCAGCCGGCGCGGCAACGTCGTGATCCCGGCCTTTGCGGTAGGCCGGACCCAGGAGATCCTGTATTACATCGGCGAACTGCGCCGGCAGCAGCGCGTGCCGCCCATGGACGTCTACGTCGATTCGCCGATGGCGCTCGCCGCGACCCGCATCACCCTGCGCCACGCCGCCCGCGCGGAACTGCCCGCACTCGAAGGCGTTCAATTCAGCGAGCGCCTCGAGGATTCGATGCGCATCAACCGGATCCGCTCGGGCGCGGTGATTCTTTCCGCGAGCGGGATGTGCGAGGGCGGGCGGATCAAGTATCACCTGAAGTACAACCTGGCGCGCCCGGAGTGCGCGATCGTATTCGTCGGTTTCCAGGCCGCGGGGACGCTCGGGCGGCGCATCGTGGACGGCGCGAAGACGGTGCGCCTGTTCGGCGAGCCGTACCCGGTGCGGGCCAAGATCTTCACGATCGGCGGTCTTTCCGCGCATGCCGACCGCGACGCGCTGCTGGGCTGGCTGTCGGGATTCCGCCGCGCGCCGCGGCAGTGCTTCATCGTCCACGGCGAGCCGCTCGCCGCGCACGCGTTGCGCGACGACATCGTCCGGCGCTTCGGCTGGGCGGCGGCCGTCCCGGAGTGGAATCAGACGGTCTCGCTCGCCGGAGGCGCGGGCGCGCCCGGCGCGAGACCGTGACCGTGCGGGCGCGCGTGCCGATGCGCCGCACATCGACCGGATCCTGCCCATGACGATCGTCGCCATCACCTGCATCCTGCTCGTCGTCCTGACGACGTTTCTGCATTACGAGGTGCTGCGCCTCGTGACGTACAGCCTGCCCCGCGTGCGCATCCGGCCTCGCGCCAAGGTGCTCGCGGCGATGTTTGCCGCGTTCGTCGCGCACGTCCTGGAGATCCTGCTGTATGGCTTCGCCTGCTATGCCCTGAGCGAATGGCTCGGGCTCGGCCGGATCGCGGGCGCCGATGTTTCGGTCGCGACCTACCTGTATTTCTCCGCAGAGACCTATACGTCGGTCGGATTCGGCGACGTGGTGCCGAGCGGACCGATGCGGCTTCTGGCCGGGGCCGAGGCGCTCAATGGCCTGCTGCTGATCGGCTGGTCGGCCGCCTACCTGTACATCGCCATGGAGCGGTTCTGGGACGCATCCCACTCACGCGGCGCCTGAACCCGCCCGCCAGCGGCGCGCCGCCTTGACGAGTTCGAGCCCCACGAGGACCGTCGAAGCCGCTAGCGTGCACACCAGCCAGTCGTCCACACCCAGTGCCGCGGTGCCGAATCCGCGCTGCAGCGCAGGCACGTAGAGCACGCACGCCTGCAGCGCCAGCGCGAGCGCGATGGAAGCCCAGATCCAGGCGTTGGCAAACAGGCCGTGCGCCGCGCTCGCAGATTCGCTGCGCACGCCGACCACCGCGAAGAGTTGTGCCAACACGAGCGTGTGGAACGCCATCGTGCGCGCGTGGTCGATGTCCGCGTGCCCCTCGATCAGCCCGCCCGGAAGGCCCGCGTCGAGCACGAGCAGCGTGGCAACGCCGGTGGTCAGCGCGACGACCGCGATTTGCGCCCACATGGACCGCGTGATCGGGCCCTCGGAGGCGTCCCGCGGGGGGGCGCGCATCAGACCGGGGTCGGCCGGGTCGACGCCGAGCGCGAGCGCCGGCGCGGAATCCGTGACGAGATTCACCCAGAGGATCATGGTCGCGAGCAGCGGCAGCACGAGCGCCTCGCCGGGGGCCGCCGCGACGCCGAGCGCGCCCGCCAGCACCACGCCGAAGAACATGACGAACACCTCGCCGAGGTTCGTCGCGAGCAGGTAGCGCAGGAATTTGCGGATGTTGGCGTAGATCGAGCGGCCTTCCTCGATCGCCGCGACGATGGTGGCGAAGTTGTCGTCCGCGAGGATCATGTCGGCGGCTTCCTTCGAGACGTCCGTGCCGGTGATGCCCATCGCGATGCCGATGTCCGCCGCGCGCAGCGCCGGCGCGTCGTTCACGCCGTCGCCGGTCATGGCGACGATTTCGCCGTGCGCCTTGAGGGCGCGCACGATCGCGAGCTTGTGCTCGGGCGACACGCGCGCGTACACCGAGGCCTCGCGCACCACGGCGGCGAGCGCCTCCGGCGTCATCCGCGCAAGCTCCGCGCCGGTCACGATGCGTCCCGCGGCGCCCGCGATGCCGATTTCGCGGGCAATCGCGCCGGCCGCCGCCGGGTGATCTCCGGTGATCATGATGACGCGGACCTGCGCGGCCTGCGCCACGCCGACCGCCTCGACCGCCTGGGGCCGCGGGGGATCGATCATGCCGACGACGCCGAGCCAGATCAGTTCCTGCTCGGCCACCTCCGCCAGCGGCCGTCCCGCGGCGTGCGGCAGGCGCCGGTAGGCGAACCCGATGAGCCGCAGCGCCTCGCCGGCGAGCCCGTCGATCGTGGCGAGGATCGAGGCGCGTCGCGCGCCATCGAGCGGCGCTTCCTCGTCGCCCACGCGCACGCGCTCGCAGCGCGCGAGCAGCACGTCGGGCGCGCCCTTCGTGAACAGCACGTCCTGCATGCCGTGCCGCGCATCGGCGTGCGCGGTGCTCATCATCTTGCGTTCCGAGGAGAACGGGATCTCGCCGGTGCGGCCGAAGCGCGCGCCGAGTGCGCCCGCGACCAGACCGATCTTGAGCGCGGCGGCTTTCAACGCGCCTTCGGTCGGATCGCCAAGCACGGTCCAGCGTCCATCGCGCTGCGTGAGCGTGGCGTTGTTGGCCAGAAAGCCGACGGCCAGCGTGCGCTCGACCTCGGTGCGCTGCGGGCCGGAGGCGAGCGGCTGGCCGCCGACGAGCAGCGCGCCGACCGGCTCGTAGCCGGTGCCCGTCAACGTGGCGCGGCCCGACGGCGTGACGACGGCGCGCACCGTCATCTCGTTGCGCGTCAGCGTTCCGGTCTTGTCGCTGCAGATCACCGTCGTCGAGCCGAGCGTCTCGACTGCGGAAAGCTTGCGCACGATGGCGTTGCGGCGCGCCATGCGCTGCATGCCGAGCGAGAGCACGACGGTGGTGACGGCGGCGAGTCCCTCGGGGACTGCGGAGACGGCGAGCGCCACGGTGTAGATCAGCACGCCGGTGAGCGCGGCGAGCGAGAAGTCGCGCTGCAGGCCGAGGATGGTGGCGCCCACGACGACGGCGATGGCGATGACGCACACGCCGAGCAGCTTGCCGAGGCGGTCGAGCTGGATCTGCAGCGGCGTCGATTCCGCCTGCGTGGCGTGCAGCAGCCCCGCGATGCGGCCGACTTCGGTTTGCGTCCCGGTGGCCGTCACGATCGCACGACCGTGGCCATAGGTGACCGCGGTTCCGGAGAACAGCATGCTCGAACGGTCGCCAAGCGCCGCCTCGACCGGGACCGGTTGCGGATCCTTGGCGACCGGCGTGCTCTCGCCGGTGAGCGCCGCCTCGGCCGTGGACAGCGAAATCGACTCGAGCACGCGGGCGTCCGCGGGAATCGTCGCCCCCTCCTCGAGAATCAGGAGGTCGCCGGGCACCAGCTCCGCGGCCGGGACGGTGACCGGCGCCGCGTCGCGCAGCACCACCGCGGCGGCAGCGGACATGCGGGCGAGGGCGGCGATCGCGGCTCCCGCGCGCGCCTCCTGCACGAAGCCGAGCACGGCGTTGGCGACGACGATGGCGAGGATGGCCAGCGCTTCGTAGGGGGCCCCCTGCGCGCCCTCGACCCACCAGACGACCAGCGAGACGGCGACCGCCGCGAGCAGCAGCAGGACCAGCGGGTTTTCGAGCTGGGCGAGGAATTTTCGCCAGCCGGGCGTGGGCGCGGGGGCGGGCAGGGCATTCGGTCCGTAGCGCGCAAGCCGCTCGCGCGCCTCGGCGGCGCTCAGGCCGCGCGCCGCGTCGCACCTCAGGCGAGCGAGGACTTCGGCGACCGGCAGCGCATGCGCGTCCGACGCAGGCCAGTGCGCGCTCATGCGGCCATCTTGCCCGGCCGGCAGGCGGGACTCGTGATGCACGTCAAGCGCGCCGCACGGCGCGCGCCGAACGCTTCAGTCGCCCAGCACGGCCTCCAGGCCTTCGATGTTGATGATGCGCACGTGCTTCTGCTGGACCTCGATGAGGCGGTCGTCCTGGAAGCGCGAGAACAGCCGGGACACGGTTTCCAGCTTGAGGCCGAGATAGCTGCCGATCTCCTCGCGCGTCATGCGCAGGTGGAAGTCGGACGGCGAGTAGCCGCGATGCGTGAAACGCTTGGACAGGTTCAGGAGGAAGGCGGCGAGGCGTTCCTCGGCGCGCATCGAACCGAGCAGCATCATGACGCCGTGGTCGCGCACGATCTCGCGGGACAGCACGCCATGCAGATGGCGCTGCATCACGGGAATCTCGCGCCCGAGTTCCTCGACCAGCGAGAAGGGCAGCACGCACAGCTCCGCGTCCTCGAGGGCGACCGCGTTGCCGTTGTAATGCCCGGTGCCGATGCCGTCCAGGCCGAGAAGCTCGCCCGGCATGTGGAATCCGGTGACCTGTTCGCGCCCGTCGTCGTTGAGTACGGTGGTCTTGAGAAAGCCGCTGCGAATCGCGTACACGGCGCCGAAGTCGTCGCCGGCGTGAAACAGCGCGTCGCCGCGCTTGACCCTGCGGCGCGCGTACACCAGCTGCTCGACGCGCCGCATGGCTTCCGCGTCCAGGTCCTTCGGCAGGCACATCTCGCGCAGGTTGCAGCCCGAGCACGTGACTTCGAATTTGCGCAGCGCGGATTGCGCCGACATGACCGACGTGCGGGGTGCGATGCGCGTGACGGTGGCGGTTGGCATGGTTGCGGGTCTCCCAGGTTCAGTGCAAAGGTTGCCGTGCGGCGCGGGCGGCGAGCACGTCGCGCACGCGCTGGATGTCGTGGCTCTTGTCGAAGAAGTCGCGCGCGCCGAGGCGCTCCGCGAGCCGGCGATACGGTTCGCTGCTGAAATTCGAAAGCATGTAGAGGTCGATGTCCGGCGCGCGCGCATGGACNNCAGGATGCGATCGATCGCATCCGGCGCGCTCGAGGCCTCGCCGACCGCCGCCGTTCCCTCGATCGAGGCGAGCAGCGCCTGCAGCCGCTCGCGGATGATCGGCGAGTCTTCGACGATGAAGACCTTGAAGGGCGGGATGGCGGAGGCGCTGCACATGGCGGCAGTGTGCGCGCCCGCCGCGCCGCGGGCTATCGGCCGCGCCTGAAATGCGGTGTAGGACGGCTGAGGCGCGCCGTAGGAAACGTCCTACAGCAGCTTGTTCTCCACCGCGTAGCGCACCAGCTCCGCGGTGCTCTCCATGCCCATCTTCTGCAGGATGCGCGTCTTGTGCGTGCTCACCGTCTTCACCGACAGCCGCAGGCGGTCGGCGATGCTGCCCACGCCCTCGCCGGCGACCAACGCACGGAACACCTCGAACTCGCGATCCGAGAGCCGCGTATGCGGCGCGGCGACCGAAGCCGCGGGTGCGCCCACGAGCAGCGCCGCCGCGGTCTCGCTGATGTGCATGCCGCCCGCCGCGATCTTGCGGATCACGCTGACGAGCTGCGCGGCCGCGCTGTCCTTCGTGAGGTAACCGGCCGCGCCGGCCTTGAGCGCGCGCACCGCGTACTGCTGCTCGCCGTGCATCGAGAGCACCAGCACGCGCAGCTTCGGCTTCTCGAGCAGCACGCGGCGGATGAGGTCGATGCCCGCGAGGCCCGGCATCGACATGTCCAGCACGGCCACGTCGAAGTCGTTGGCCCTGACCAGCGCCAGCGCGGCGTCGCCGCTGCCCGCTTCGCCGGCGACCGCGATGCCGGGCGCCGAGGCGAGCAGCTGCTTCAGCCCTTCGCGGACGATCGTGTGGTCGTCGGCGAGCAGGACGCGGATCATGCCGGCGCCTCGGTTTCGCGCAGGCGGGGGAGGGTCGCCTGGACGCGGGTCCCGCCGCGCGGCGCGCGGCTGATGTCGAGCGTTCCGCCGAGATACAGCACGCGCTCGCGCATGCCCTTCAGCCCGAGCGAGCGCGACTGCCACAGCTCGCCGTCCACGATGCCGCGGCCGTCGTCCTCGACCTCGATCTGCAGGTCCTCGGCGCTCGCGCCGAGGACCACCCAGGCGTGCTGCGCCTGCGCGTGGCGCGCGATGTTGGTGAGCGACTCCTGCAGCACGCGGTACACCGTGTTCGCCACGCGCCGGTCCAGTCCCTCGAGCGCGGCCTCGGGCAGGGTCAGTTTGACCTCGATGCCGGAGCGCGTGCCGAAATCCTCGACCAGCCAGGTGGCGGCGTCCAGCAGCCCGAGGTCGTCGAGCATNNCCCGGCGGCGGCAGGCGCTCGCGCATCCAGGCGAGATCCATCTTGAGCGCGGTCAGCAGCTGGCCGAGCTCGTCGTGGAGCTCCCGCGCGATGAGCGTCTTCTCCTCCTCGCGCGCCTCGAGCACGCGCGCCGAGAGCTCGCGCAGCTCGGCCTGGTGCTTGTTCAGTGCGTCCTCGGCCTGCTTGCGCTTGGTGACGTCGCGCAGGATCACGGTGTAGAAGCGGCCGGCGGTCTCCTCGGTCTGCGATATCGAGGCCTCCAGCGGAAACTCCTCGCCGTCGCTGCGCAGCCCCCACAGCACCGTCGCGTCGCCCATGCGGCGGCTGGTGCCCCCGGTGCGGCCGAACCGGTCGATGTAACCGCGGTGCGCCTCGCGGAATCGCGACGGAATGAAGCGTTCCACCGGCGCGCCGATGGCGTCCAGCCGGCTGCAGCGAAAGACCGCCTCGGCGGCGCGGTTAAAAAGCACGATGCGCTGCTGCGGGTCCACCGTGATGATGGCGTCCATGGCGGAGTCGATGATCGACGACAGGCGCGCGTGGGTCGCGTGGAGCGCGGCGCGGGCGCGGCGGGAGTGCTCCTCGTAGCGCTGCGCGTGCCACACCGCGGTCGCCATCGAGGCGACCACCAGCAGGGCGTCGACCACGAGGACCACCGCGACGAGCAGCGGGCGGTCGCCCTCGGCCAGGAAGGTCGCCGCGTTGACCGCCACCAGGACCGCCAGGCCGAATCCCCCGGCGACGAGCAGCCACGGCACGAGCCAGGTCGGGCGCGTCACGCGCGATTCCGCCTTTGACTCAGGTCAACCGGCACGACGCGCTGCGAGGCATAGTGGCTGCCATGGCGTACCCCGCTTCCGAACTCGTCATCGATCCGGTACTGATCCGCAAGTACGATGTCGCCGGCCCGCGCTACACGTCGTATCCGACGGCCGACCGCTTCGTCGAGGCCTTCGGCGAAAGCGATTTCCGCACCTGGCTCGACAAGCGCAACATCGGTGGCATCAACCAGCCGCTGTCGGTGTACGTGCATCTGCCTTTCTGCGACACGCTGTGCTACTACTGCGGTTGCAACAAGGTCGTGACGCGCGACCACGCGCGGGCGACGAAGTATATCAATTACGTCGGCCGGGAACTCGCCGCCGTCGGCGCGCTGCTCGGGGCGGATCGGCGCATCTGCCAGCTGCACTGGGGCGGCGGCA
>DKBI01000025.1 GCA_002451175.1 Betaproteobacteria bacterium UBA6904 | reverse complement strand
CTTCGCCTTCTCCGCCGCCTCCTTGAGGCGTTGCAGGGCGAGCACGTCCTTCGACAGGTCGACGCCCTGGTCCTTCTTGAACTCGGTGACGATGTAGTCGATCAGGCGCTGATCGAAATCCTCGCCGCCGAGGAAGGTGTCNNGGTCTTCTTCATCTTGCGCAGCACGTCGGCCGACACCTGCTGGGGCGCGATCTTCTTGCCGCGCACCTCGACCCAGGCGTCGCCGTTGTCCGCCTTGACGATGGCAAAGGGCATCAGGCTGATGTCCTTCTGCACCTCCTTCTCCTCGAATCGCCGGCCGATCAGCCGCTTGACGGCGTACAGCGTGTTGCGCGCGTTGGTCACGGCCTGCCGCTTCGCCGGCGCGCCGACCAGGATCTCGGCGTCCTCCGCGTAGGCGACCACGGAGGGCGTGGTGCGCGCGCCCTCGGAGTTCTCGATGACCTTGGGCTTGCCGCCCTCCATGATGGCGACGCAGGAGTTGGTCGTCCCCAGGTCGATGCCGATGATCTTTGCCATGTCAGTTCCTCGAATGAGTATCTAAGCTTGTGTCTGATATGGGGTTTTGGCGGTCGTTTTCAACCCGCGCGGTCGCGCCGGCGGCCGCCTCGCGGGCCTTGGCGACCGTCACCAGCGTCGGGCGCACGACGCGGTCGTTCAGCGCATAGCCCTTCTGCATCACCGCCACGATGCTGTTCGGCGCTGCGTCCGATTCCACGGCGGTCATCGCCTGGTGCCGGTGCGGATCGAAGCGCTCGCCGATGGCGGGCGACAGCTCGGCCACGCCGGCGCGCTCCAGGGCGCTGCGCAGCAACTTGAGGGTCAGTTCGACGCCGCTGCGCAGCGCGTCGGCGGCCGCGTCTCCGGTCGCAAGCGCCGCCTCGAGGCTGTCGACGACGGGGAGCAGATCCTCGACGAAGCGTTCAACGGCGAATTTGCGCGCCTGGGCGACGTCGGCAGCCGCGCGCTTGCGCGCGTTCTCGGCATCTGCCAGCGCGCGCAGCCAGGCCTGGCGCTGCTCTTCGAGCTTGTTCTGCGCTTCGGTGAGCAGGGCCTCGAGGGATTTGGGTTCGGCCGCTGGCGCGGGTTCGCCCGGCGCGGCGGGTTGATCGGGGGAGGGTTCGGACATCGGCGTGTGCAGCGGCTTGATTAATCGAAGGAAAACTATTGGGCCGGGTCTTGGAATTTCAAGGGCCAGCGCGCACTTTTTCTGCGCGGCGACCGGCTTCGATGGCCGGCCGACGCCGGCGCTAGGCCTTCAGCGCCTGCTCGGCGATCTCGGCCAGCGCCGCAATCCACTCGGGTTCTTCGTTGAGGCACGGCAGGGCGCGGAACTCGGCGCCGCCGGCATCGAGAAACGCGTGACGCACTTCCATGCCGATCTCCTCCAGCGTCTCGAGGCAGTCGGAGACGAATCCCGGGCAAACCACGTCCACGCGTTTCAGGCCCTTGCGCGCCAGTTCTTCGATGGTCGGCTGCGTGTACGGCTGCAGCCACTCCGCGGCGCCGAAACGCGACTGGAAGGTCAGCTTCCAGTCGCCTTCCCGCAGGTCGAGCGCCGCCGCGAGCCGTTTGGCGGTTTCGTGGCACTGCCCTTCGTAGGGATCGCCGCGCTCGACGGATCGCTTGGGGATGCCGTGAAAGCTCATGACCAGCAATTCGCCCCGGCCGTGGGCCGCCCACTGCCGGCGCACGCTCGAGGCGAGCGCGCCGATGTANNGATGCGCGTCGCCCCGGCTGCACGCAGTCGTTCGAGCCCCGCGGCGACGCTGGGCGCGCCATAGCGCATTGCATATTCGATGCGCGCGCCCGGCAGCGCGTCGCGCAGCAGGGCGGTCTGGCGGATCGTGTGCACCGCGAGCGGCGAGCCCTCGTCGGTCCAGATCGTGGCGTACTTCGCCGCGGACTTGGCCGGCCGCACCCGCAGGATGATGCCGTGGAGAATGGGCAGCCAGACCCAGCGCGGCAGTTCGACGACCCGCGGGTCGCCGAGGAATTCGGCCAGGTATTCGCGCACCGCCGGCGCCGTAGGCGCAGCCGGCGTGCCGAGATTGACCAGGAGGACGCCGTCCGCCACCGGGTCAGTGCTGCGACAGGGCGCTCGAGAGCAGCTTGGCCGTGATGTCGACGAGCGGCACGACGCGGTCGTAGGCCATCCGCGTCGGCCCGATGACGCCGAGGGTGCCCACCACTTCGCCATCCACCTGGTACGGCGCGGTCACCAGGCTGACGTCGTCGGGCGCGGACACGCCGGACTCGCCGCCGATGAAGATCTGCACGCCCTGGCCGCGCAGGGACAGGTCGAGGATGCGCAGCAGCGAGGTCTTGTGCTCGAACAGGTCGAAGAGCTGGCGCAGGCGGCTCATGTCGTGGGACAGCTCGTGCACGGCGAGCAGGTTCTTCTCGCCGGTGATGACGTAGGGTTCCGCATCCTTCGTCATCGCCTGGCTGCCCGTCTCGAGCGCGGCGCTCATCAACGCCATCATGTCGCGCTGCAGGTCGTGCAATTCCTCGTGCAGACGCTGGCGGATCTCCTCGAGCGTGTGCCCGGAATAATGCTGATTGATGAAGTTGGCGGCGGCGGTCAGCTCGGCCGGCGTGTAATCGCGATCGGTCTGCAGGATGCGGTTCTGCACGTCGCCCTCGGGCGTGATCACGATCAGCAGGACGCGCTTCTCGGCGAGCCGCAGGAACTCGATCTGGCGCAGCGTCACCACGCGGCGCCGCGGCGTCATCACGATGCCGGCGAACTGGGTGAGCTGCGACAGCAGCTGCGACGCGGAATGGATGGCGCGTTGCGGATTGTCCGGGTGCAGCTGCCCCTCGAGCTGGTGCATGCGGTCCGAATCGAGCGACTTGACGACGAGCAGCGTGTCGACGAAGAACCGGTAGCCCTGGGGCGTCGGCACGCGGCCGGCCGAGGTATGCGGGCTGGCGATGAACCCCATCTCCTCCAGGTCGGCCATCACGTTGCGGATGGTCGCCGGCGACAGGTCCAGCCCGGAATAGCGCGACAGGGTG
>DKBI01000039.1 GCA_002451175.1 Betaproteobacteria bacterium UBA6904 | reverse complement strand
TTGCGGGACGCGTGCCGCTCGCCGGCTCGCTGCGCGAGGCGAGCATCCTGTTTGCGGACCTGCGTGATTTCACGCCCTGGGTCGAGTCGACCGATCCGACGGAGGTCGTCACGGACCTGAATGCCTATTTCACCGAGATGGATGCGGCGATACGCGCCAACGGGGGTTTGGTGCTGCAGTTCATCGGCGACGAGATCGAGGCCGTGTTCGGGGCCCCGGCAGAGGACCCGCGGCACGCCGACGCGGCGCTGCGCGCGGCACTAGAGATGCGGGCCCGCCTGCAGGCCTGGAACGACGAGCGACGCGCGGCCGGCAAACCGGCGCTCAGGCACGGCATCGGCATTCACACCGGCATGGTGCTCGCCGGCAATATCGGCAGCAACGAGCGCTTGTCGTACGCGCTGGTCGGCGATGCCGTGAATCTCGCCTCGCGTATCCAGTCGCTGAACAAGGAGCTGGGCACCGACATCCTGATCAGCGACGCCACCCGACGGCACCTCACGGGCCGTTACGCCTTGGCGGCGTTTCCCGCCGTGCGCGTCAAGGGGCGCTCGAGCGAGGTGGAGGTGTANNGGCGGTGCTGCGGAGGCACCCATGCTCGCCGAAATCCTGAGACGCACGCCCGCCTGGGTGTTCATCCTCTTCGTCGTGCTCCTCGCGTTTGGATACCTTCAGTCGAAGGACCGGGTCGTCAAACGCAGCCAGGCTGCGCTGCTGCCCGTCGCGATGATCGTGTTGTCGCTCTATGGCGTGTTGTCGGCATTCGGCGTTTCTTCCGTCGCGCTGGCTTCCTGGACCGCGGGTGTGGGGATCGCCGGCTGGCTGGGCGTGATCTTCGGCATTCCGCGCAACGTTCGCTATTTGCCTGAAACGCAGTCGTTTTCCGTGCCGGGAAGCTGGCTGCCGCTGGCCCTGATGATGGCGATCTACTTCATGCGGTACGCCACGGCGGTGATCGTGGCACGCCAGCTGCCGATGGCCGGTGACCCGGCGTTCGTCGGATCGGTCAGCCTCGGCTACGGCCTCTGTTCGGGGCTGTTTCTCGCGCGCGTGCTCGTGATACGCCGCTCCGCCGCCCCGAATTGGATTGACGGCGATGCGCGATAGCGATAGCTTGCCTGTCCCCAGGCGAGGGGATTCGAAGATCGGGCTTTCGCCACCCACCCTACTGAAAGGAAGCCAATGCACAAACTGAACCGGATCGCGAGCAGCATGCTCCTGGCTGCGTCCTCGTTGGCCCTGCCGATGGTCTCGCACGCCGCCGACGCAATGGCGATGCCCAAGGCCGGGGCCAGCGACAAGAAGCTCATCGCAAGTGCCATGTCGGCGGCACCCGCCGCGGTCGCCAAGGGCGCGACGATCGTCGCGATGGAGGCGGACGGCAAGATGCGCGTGCTGCGCAAGGGAACCAATGGCTTTACGTGCATGCCGGACAATCCCGCGACGCCGGGTCCTGACCCGATGTGCATGGACAAGAATGCCATGGAGTGGGTGGGGGCGTGGGTGGAGCACAAGCCGCCCGCCGCCGGCAAGATCGGTTTCATGTACATGCTTGCGGGAGGCACGGATGCCAGCAATACGGATCCCTACGCGACCAAGCCCGCCGCCGGCAATCACTGGATCAAGACCGGCCCGCACGTCATGATCGTCGGCGCGGACGCGAGCTTTTACGATCAGTACCCGAAGAGTCCCGACCCGGATACGAAGGTGCCTTACGTGATGTGGGCGGGCACGCCGTATCAGCACCTGATGGCACCCGTCAACAAGTAGGCGTCGGTTTCGCTTGGTTGGCCCGGCGGGCGAGTCACAGCAATCGTCCATTGCTATACTCGTCCCGTCGGTCGTCGCGCGACTCGCAGGCGCTGCGGCCGTGAGTGCGGGCCGCACCGCATCGAGGCAGGAGTGACCATGGAAACCCATTCGCCGCGCCCCACGGAAATCAAGCTGCTCAAGAAGTCGCGCGTGCTCGAGATTGCATTCGCCGACGGCAAGAGCTTCCAGTTGCCGCACGAATTCCTGCGCGTGCACTCGCCCTCCGCGGAAGTCCGTGGGCACGGGCCAGGCCAGGAAGTGCTGCAGGTCGGCAAGAAGAACGTCGAGATCACCGAGATCGAGCCCGCGGGCAGTTACGCGATCCAGCTCGTCTTCTCCGATGGCCACGATACCGGCATCTACTCGTGGGACTTGCTGTACGACTTCGGCCTCCAGCAGGAGGAAATGTGGCAGCGCTATCTCGAGCGCCTCGCCGAAGCCGGGGCCAGCCGCGAGACGGGCCCCGCGCCGTTCGCTGCCCGGCCGCAATCCAAATAGCTGCCGCATTCAAGGTCGTTCTCGTCAATCCCTACGACCTGGGGCGGCAGCCGTTCGCGCTGGCCGAGCCCGCGGCGTGGCTGACGCGCGGCGGATTTGCCGTGAGCTGCATCGATCTGACGCTGCAGAAGCTCGATTGCGACGCGCTGCGCGAGGCGGATCTGGTGGCGCTGCACGTGGGCATGCACACTGCCACGCGCATCGCGGCGGAGGCCGTGCCGCGCATCCTGCGGCTCGCGCCGAAGGCCCATGTGTGCGTCTACGGGCTCTACGCGCCGATGAACGAAGCGCTGCTGCGCGGGCTCGGCGTGGGCACGGTGCTGGGCGGGGAGTTCGAGCCGGCGCTCCTGTCGCTTTGCGAAAGGCTGCAGCGCGACGCCGGGCCCGCGGTGCAAAGCGCGCCGGTCGTCAGTTTGGCGAAGATTCCCTTCCTGGTGCCGAAGCGTGATCTGCTGCCGAGTCTGCAGCGCTACGCCCACTTGGTGATGCCCGACGGATCGACCCGCGTCGCCGGGTTCGCCGAGGGCAGCCGGGGCTGCAAGCACCTGTGCCGGCACTGCCCGGTG
>DKBI01000338.1 GCA_002451175.1 Betaproteobacteria bacterium UBA6904 | reverse complement strand
GTCTTCGCGAGCTTCGCCTCGTCCTCGCTCTGCTTGGCCACCGAGCGCGCCGCGTTGCTGCGCGACTCGTCGAGCGCCTGCTGGCTGATGAATCCCTTCTTGTGCAGGTCCTCGGCGCGCTCCAGCCGCTGGCGGTCGAGTTCGGCCTGCACCTTGCTGGAGGCCAGCGCGGCTTTCAGTTCCGATTGATCGAGGCGCGCCAGCGGAGCGCCCTTCTTCACGCTCTGCCCCTCGGCGAAAAGCACCTGCGCGATGCGCCCGGCGATCTCGGGCCGGATCATCACCGACTCGTCGGCGCGCAGATTGCCCACCGCGGAGGCCTCGTCGACGGCCGGCGCAATGCGCGCGGCCGCCGCCTTCACCGGCATGCCCCGCGGCGGACCACCCGCGCCGCCCTTCGCGGCGGGTTGCGCGACCGCGAGCCCCCAAGGCACGGCGCTCAGTCCGGCCCACAGCACCGCGATGACAAATGCCGATCTGCGTTTATGCATTAAGATGAACCACCCAGCGGGCTCGGACAAAGGCGCTATCTTAGCCCAAGGGTCGGAGACCTTCATGAGCAAGCATTCCGCGAAATCGCGCGGCGAACGGCAGGCGGCGAGTACCGCCGACGCGCACTCGATCGACTGGCCGCTGCCGCCGTTCTACGAACGCGTCGACGACGGCCCGGCGCCGCGCGAGGAGCCGGCGCTGGCCGCGATGCGCGACGGCCGCCGCCTGGCGGGCTCGCTCGTGCACTTCGACCGCGCGGACGGCGTCTTTCTCCTGCGGCCCGAGGGCGGAACGCTCACCGAGGTCGCGCCGCGCGACCTGCTCGAGCTGCGGCTGACGCGACCGATCCTCCTCGAGCGCCGCCCGACCCCCATCGACGCCGCGGCGCAGACGCCGGACGAGTCCGCGGAGCGGCAGACCTTCCGCGTCACGCTCGCCAACGACGAGGTGGTGGAAGGCGAGACGCTCGGCTTCGACGCCCACAACCTCGGCCTGTTCCTCTACGTGGTCGAGAACGGTTCGGGCGCGACGCGCGTCTTCCTGCCGACCGAGGCGATCAAGCGCCGCCAGATCGGGCGCCGGCTGGGCGACGTGCTCGTCGCCGAACAGTACGTGACGCCGCGGCAGATCACGGCGGCGATCGAGCACCAGAAGGCGCGCCGCGACCGCAAGCTCGGCGACTACCTGACGCGCAGCCAGATCATCAGCAAGAGCGACCTCGCGGCGGCGATCGAGCGCCAGCGCCAGATGCCGGTGCTGCGGCTGGGCGAGGCGCTGGTCGCCATGAATCTGATCTCCGAGGACCAGCTGGGCGATGCGCTCGCCAAGCAGAAGGAGCAGCGCGGCAAGCCGCTCGGCGAGGTGATGGTCGGCCTCGGCTTCGTCACGCGCGAAGACGTGAAGCGCACGCTCACGCAGCAGCTCGGCATCCCCTACGTGGATCTGAGCCAGTACGAGGCGGATCCCGAAGCGCTGAAGCTCGTGCCGGGGTCGGTGGCCGCCGAGCTGAACGTGCTGCCGCTGGCCATCGACGGCCGCAAGCTGCTGCTCGCGGTGGAGAATCCGGTCGATCCGCACCCGCTCGACCGCATCCGCTTCCAGACCGGCCTGGCGGTGGCGCCGGTGATGGCGGCGAGCGACGAGCTGCGCGCCGCGGTGAAGAAGCATTACGGCGAGACGCGGGTCGACGTCAAGGTCGAGGATCTGGCCGCCCAGCTCGACACCGCGGCCGTGTCGGCCGAGGCCGAGGACGAGGTGGTGCGCGAGACCGACAGCGTCCTCGTGCGGCTCGTCAACAAGATCATTCTCGACGCGTACGACGCCAAGGCCTCCGACATCCACATCGAGACCAGCCCGGGCCGCAAGCCCGTGCGCGTGCGCTTTCGCCAGGACGGCGATCTGCGCGACTACCTGTCGCTGCCCTCGAGCTACCGCAATGCGCTCATCTCGCGCATCAAGATCATGGCGTCGCTGGACATCTCCGAGCGCCGCCGCGCGCAGGACGGCAAGATCCAGTTCCAGCAGTTCGGCCCGGCAAAGATCGAGCTGCGCCTGGCGACCATCCCGACCTTCGACGGCCACGAGGACGCGGTGCTGCGCATCCTGTCCGGCGGCGCCGCGACGCCGCTCGATCAGCTCGGGCTGCGCGACGACGTGCTCGCCGGACTGCGGCGGGCCGTCGCGCGGCCCTACGGCATCTTTCTCGTCTGCGGCCCCACCGGTTCCGGGAAGACGACCACGCTGCATGCCGTGCTCAACCACATCAACACGCCCGACCTGAAGATCTGGACCGCCGAGGACCCGATCGAGATCCAGCAGGCCGGGCTGCGCCAGGTGCAGGTCAACACGAAGATCGGCTGGACCTTCGCCATGGCGATGCGCGCCTTCCTGCGCGCCGACCCCGACGTGATCATGGTCGGCGAGATGCGCGACGAGGAAACCGCGCGCATCGGCATCGAGGCCTCGCTCACCGGGCACCTCGTGTTCTCGACGCTGCACACCAACAGCGCGCCGGAGAGCATCGTGCGCCTGCTCGACATGGGGGTGCAGCCGTTCAATTTCGCCGACTCGCTGCTCGGTGTGCTCGCGCAGCGCCTGGTGAAGCGCGTCTGCACGACCTGCCGCCAGAGCGAGCCGCTCGAGGGGACGGCGCTCGACGATCTCGCGGCGGAATACTGCGCCGAGACGGCGCTCGAGCCCGCGGCCGTGATCGCCGACTGGCGCAAGCGCTTCGGCGAGGGACTGCATCTGACGCGCGCGAAAGGCTGCCCGAGCTGCCAGGGTTCAGGCTACAAGGGGCGCCTCGGCATCCACGAACTGCTGCTCAATTCGCAGAAGATCCGCCCGCTCATCCGTCACGCCGCGGGCGTGGACGAGCTGCGCGCGACGGCGATGGCCGAGGGCCTGCGCACCCTGCGCCAGGATGGCATCGAGAAATGCCTGCAGGGCCTCACGGACCTGCACGAGGTGCGCGCCGCCTGCGCCTGAGCGGGCTTGCGCCTAAGGCGCCTTGAAGCCGGCGCGCTCCACCGCGCGCTTGAACTCCGCGGGGCCGCTCTTCGCCGGATCGTAGCGCACGTCCGCCTTCGCCTCGGCGAGCGAGACCTCGACGCGCTCCACGCCCGCGATCGCGCTCAGCGTGCGCGTCACGCTCTTCACGCAGCCATCGCAGTGCATGCCTTCGATTTTCAGTTGAACGGTTTCCATGGGTTGAGCCGTAGTCGATTGGACAGGGGTTGGGCGACTGCCTGGCGTTCGCCGCTACTTCACCAGCAGCACGGGGATCGCGGACAGGTGCAAGACCTTGCTTGCGACGGAGCCGAGCAGCATGTTCGCGGCGGCCGTCATGCCGCGGTTGCCGATCAGGATGACGTCGCAGCCGCTGCGCTTGGCGTAGGACACGATCGTCTCGGCGACCGGGCCGACCAGCACCCGGTCGCGGTGCTTCACGCCCGCGCGATCGAGCAGCTTGCGCGCCGGCGCGAGCCGCTCCGCGCCCTCGTCGCCGTAGTACTTGTCGATCTGGCCCTTGCCGACGACCTTGCCGAGACCCGGCAGCTTCGGCACGGGAAGGTGCACCGTCACCAGCTCCACCTCGGGACGCGCGCTCGCCCAATCGAGGTGCTGGAGCAGGTACTTCACGGCATCGAGCGCCGAGCTCGAGCCGTCCACGGCGAGAAGGACTTTCATGACGCTTCGCTCCGCTACGCTGACTGGACGGACTGAATTCTACCGGCGGCGCCCAGGTGCTCGACGAGATCGCGCACGGGACGGATTTCGCTGCCGAAGGGCAGCGGCTCGGAACCGCGGAAGAACAGCCCCCGCTCGACGTCGCCGTGCAGCGCCGCCGTCAGGTGGTGATCGATGCAGAACTGGCCGGCGCGCGGCAGGCCGTCGCGCAGCCCGCATTGCGCGAGACAGTCCCAGCCGAGCGAGCAGCGGTTGCGCGGCTTCGCGCGCTGCTGCAGCGCCGCCTCCTTTTCGAGGTAGTGTGCGAGCCAGGGCGTGCGGACCGCGCGGGCCGGCAGGCCGGCGACGCTCATGAAGACGACGATGTCCTCGCTGCGCGCGCCGGCGAGCACGCGCTTGAAATTGGCGTGCGCATCGCCCTCGACGGTCACCGCGAACGGGGTGCCGATCTGCATGCCGTCGGCGCCGGCGTCGAACACCTGCGCGGCGCGCTGCGGCGAATTGATGCCGCCGGCGGCGATCAGCGGGATGCGGTCGGCGTCCAGCCCCAGGTCGTGCAGCGCGCGACGGATCTCCGGCAGCACCCGCTCGAAGGCGAAGCGCGGGTCGTCGACCTCTTCGATCTTCGCAGCGCCGAGGTGTCCGCCGGCGTAGCGCGGGTGCTCGACGACGATCGCATCGGGCGCCCTGCCGCGCCGCAGCCAGCGACGCACGATCAGCGCCGCCGCACGCGCCTCCGAAACGATCGGAATCAGCGCGACGTCCGGCCAATCCTCCGCCAGCTCGGGCAGATCGAGCGCCAGCCCCGCGCCCACGACCAGGGCATCGGCCCCTGACAGGCAGGCCTGCCTCGCGTAGGCCGCGTACTGCGAGACCGCCCGCATGATGTTGACGGCG
>DKBI01000191.1 GCA_002451175.1 Betaproteobacteria bacterium UBA6904 | reverse complement strand
GGCGCACGACGACGCGCAGAAGATTCAGGTCACCGGCGACAAGATCAGCCAGCAGTTCCAGCGCATCGAGGCGGCGGACCTGGAGGCGCTGCCGGAGCGCGGCGTCGCCCGGGACGCTTAGCGAAGCGAATTCCCGGCGCGCGCTGCGGTGGCCGCTTACCGAGCGGTTGCCGTGGCGTCCGCGGCCTGGCCGAGCAGGCCCGGCGAATACCAGGAGAGCTTGTCCCGCAGGCGCACCACCTCGCCGATGATGACCAGCGCGGGCGGCTTCACGCCGCTCTCGACGGCGATCCCCGGCAGCGTGGCGAGCGTTCCGGTCAGCACGCGCTGCTCCTCGCGCGTCGCGCCCTGGATGATCGCCGCCGGGTGGTCCGCGGCGAGCCCGTGCTCGATCAGGCGCTCGCAGATGCGCGGCAGCGCGCGCACGCCCATGTAGACGACGATCGTCTGGCGCGGCGTGGCGAGCGCGCGCCAGTCGAGATCGGGTTCGCCGTCCTGCAGGTGGCCGGTCACGAACACGCAGGCGTGCGCGTGGTCGCGGTGCGTCAGCGGTATGCCGGCGTACGCCGAGGCGCCCGAGGCGGAGGTCACGCCCGGGACGACTTCGAACGGGATGCGATGGCTGGCCAGCGTCTCGATCTCCTCGCCGCCGCGCCCGAAGATGAACGGGTCGCCCCCCTTGAGCCGCACGACGCGCTTGCCGGCCCGCGCGTAATGCACGAGCAGGTCGTTGATCTGCTCCTGCGAGAGCGCGTGGTTGTTCGCCTTCTTGCCGACGTAGAGGCGCTCGGCCTCGCGTCTGGACAGGTCGAGGATGTCCGGCGAAACGAGATTGTCGTAGAGCAGCACGTCGGCGTGCTGCAGCACGCGCAATGCGCGCAGCGTGAGCAGCTCCGGATTGCCGGGGCCGCCGCCGACGAGGTAGACGGTGCCCGCAGGCGTGTCGGGCTTGCCCTCGGGCGCGAGCTCCCGCTGCAGGGCGTCGACCGCCTCGCGCTCATGGCCCGAGAGCACGAGGTCGGCGACCGGGCCTTCGATGATCCGCTCCCAGAACCGGCGCCGGCCCAGCGGCTCGGGATAGCGCTGCTTGGAGGCGGCGCGAAAGCGCGATGCCAGGGCCGCCAGCCGGCCGAACGAGAACGGCACGGACGACTCGATGATGGCGCGCAGGCGGCGCGCGAGCACGGGCGAGGCGCCACCCGTCGAAATCGCGATCTGCACCGGCGTGCGGTCCACCACCGCCGGCATGATGAACGTGGACAACTCGATGTTGTCGGCAACGTTCACGGGGATGCGCAGCGCCTTGGCGGCACCGGAGACCGCTTCGTTGACCGAGGCGTCGTCGGTCGCGGCAATCACGATCTCGGCGCCGACCAGGTCGCCGGCCTGAAACCGGCGCGGCTCGTGGCGCAGCGCGCCGAGCACGGTGAGCTGGGCGAGTCGAGTACCCAGCTCGGGCGCGATCAGCGTCACGCGCACGCCGGAGCGCAGCAGCGTCTCCGCCTTCGCCGCGGCGATTTCGCCACCGCCCACGACGATGCCGGGCTTGCCGCGCAGGCTGAGAAAGGCGGCGAAGTACGGACGGTCTGCGGGCGGCGTGTTCATTCGGTCATCCTCGATTCGCGGGCCGCGGGGCCCGGCCGGGCGGAAAAATATAGACCCGCCGGCGGCGCCGACCTATAGCCACGATGGGGTACTCCCTCGGCCGTCTCGCCGGGGGCGGGCTGCGCCTCGCCGAGCCGCTGCGTCAGGGCAGCGCGGCGTCGATCACGACCTGAATGCCGCTCGCCCCCGCCTTGACGGGCCGGCTGATGCCCTGCAAATCGCCGCTCTTTGCCGCTGCGCCGCCCGAGCGCGACACGCGGGCCCCGACGACCACGTCGCCGAGCGCCGCCAGTTCGGCCGCCGGGACCATCGCATTCGAGCTGTCGAGCGTGAAACTGAGCGGCAGGTCCTTGACCTGCTTGCGCAGCACGGCGAACGGGCGGGGAACGCCTTCGATGGGCCGCGCGAAGATGAACACCGTGTCTTCCGGCGACGTCTTGCCCGCCAGCGCCGGCGCGAGACTCACGCTGCCGGTCAGCTTGAAGCTCGCGGCCTGGGGGGCGGTGGGCGCCGGCTTCGCCTTGTCCGACGCCGTCCGGCCTTCGGCCGCAGGCGCGGACGGCGTGCCGCCGGCGCGCGCGAGCTCGTCGCGCGCGGCCGCGAGGCTGCGCGCCACGGTTTCACCCTGCTCGGTCCCCGGCGGAAACTGCTTCGCGAGCCGCTCCCAGTACCGGATCGCCGTATTCCAATCCTTGCGTTCGAACGCCGCGGCGCCGGCCAATGCGAGCGCATGGCCGTTGTCGGGCTCGAGCGCCAGCGCGCGCTCCACGAGTTCCATCGGCTTGCCGAGCAGCGTACCGCCCCCGGCCAGGGCCACGGACTCCGCCCACTCGGTCAGCCGCTGGGGATCGGACGCGATGCTTTTTTCGAGGCGCGTGTAGATGGCAACTGCATCCTCGTGGCGTCCGAGCACGCGGTACGAGCGCGCGAGCATCGTCCAGCCCTGCACGTCGTCCGGCGTCGCTTCCAGCCGCTTCGCGAGCCGATCCACCATTTCCTCGAGCTGCGCCGCCTCGTGCCGCTCGCTCTGCGCCTGGGCCGGGGCCCGCGAGGCATCGATCGCTTCCGGTGTGCCGACGAGGAGGTAGAGCCCGGTGGCGGCGACCGGCAGCAGCAGGACGATCGCGGCCGCCGGGCCGGCGTGGCGCCGGTCGCTGACCGCGGCTTCGGGTGCCGCATCCTGCAGGATCCTGAGCTTGAGATTGCGCTCGGCTTCCTCGTACGACGCGGCGTCGATCGTGCCGGCCGCGCGATCGCGCTTCAGCTCTTCGAGCTGCTCGCGCAGCACCACGACGCTCACCTCGGCCTGCGTGGCACCCGGTTTCACCGCGCGGCCGCGCAGCAGCGGCACGACGAGAAATGCGAGCGTGACGAGCGTCAGCGCCGCCGCCGCCGCAATGAACACGGTCATGTCCGGTCCTCTCCCCTGAGGAGCGCGTCGGCGCGCCGCTCGTCCTCCGCCGACAGCGAGGCCTGCTGCGCGGCGCGCCGCCGGCGAATGAAGACCGCGGCTACCGCGACGCCACCGACCAGCAGCGCGAAGGGCCCGAGCCACAGGGCGAGCGTCGACTCCTTGAGCGGCGGGCGGTAGAGGACGAAGTCGCCGTAGCGCTTGACGAGGAAATCGCGAATCTCGTCGTCCGTCTTGCCCGCCTTGATGAGCTCGCGTACTTCCCGTTTCAGGTCGAGCGCCAGCTCGGCGCGCGAGGCCGCGAGCGACTCGTTCTGGCAGACCAGGCAGCGTAGCTCCTCGGATATGCGCACCAGGCGCTGCTCGACCTGCTCGTCGGCCGCGACCGGCGGCGCCTCGCGCGCAAGCACGGCGAGCGGCAGGAGCACGGCCGCCAGCCACCACCCCCGGAGGTTCATCGCTCGAGTTCCTCGATCAGCGGCACGATCTTCTTGGCCAGAACGTCCGGCGTCACCGGGCCGATCTGCTTGTAGCGGATGACGCCCGCGCGGTCGATCACGTACGTCTCCGGCACGCCGTACACGCCGTAGTCGATGCCGATGCGGCCATCGGCGTCGACGACCGAGAATTCGTAAGGGTCGCCGTAGCGCGCGAGCCATTTCAGCGCGTCGTCGCGCGGGTCCTTGTAATTGAGGCCGATGAGCGGCGCGCGCCGCGTCTTCGCGAACTCGACGAGGATCGGGTGTTCTTCGCGGCAGGACACGCACCACGAAGCCCACACGTTGAACAGCCAGACCTTGCCGCGCATCTCGGCGGGCGAGAAACGCCCTTCCTTGGCGAGGCGCGGCAGGTCGAACGCGGGCGCCGGCTTGTCGATGAGGGGCGAAGGCACTTCGCGCGGATTGCGCGTCAGGCCGATCGCGAGCAGCGCGACGAGTGCGAAGAAGGCGATGATCAGGCCGATGCGCATGGCGTCACGCCCTCTGGGCGGCGAGTTCGCCCGTACGATCCTGCACACGCGCGCGCACGCGGTAGCGCCGGTCGGCGATGGCGAACAGGCCGCCGATCGCCATCAGCACGCAGCCGCCCCAGATCCAGTCCACGAACGGCTTGACGTGCGCCCGCACCGCCCACGCGCCCTCGCCGAGCGCATCGCCGATCGAGACGTACACGTCGCGCGTCAGGCTGGCGTCGATGGCCGCCTCCGTCATCGGCATCTGCGAGGAGAAGTAGTTGCGCTTCTCCGGCCGCATCGTCCTCAGCACCCGTCCGTCGCGGGACAGCTCGATGTCCGCGACGAGCGCCCGGTAGTTGGGCCCCATCGCCTCGCGCATGCCGACGAGCCGGAACGTGTAGCCGCTCAGGGTGAGCGTGTCGCCCTGCGCCATGCGCACTTCCTTCTCGGTTTCGTAGCCTTTCGAGACGACGACGCCGACGACGCAGACCGCAAGACCGAGGTGCGCTAGATGCATTCCCCAATAGCCGGCGGGGTGGCGCCAGCGCATGCTGCCGCCCGCTCCGGCGACGCGCGACCGCACGTGCGCGAAGGTGGAGGCCACGATCCAGAGCACGAGGAACAGCCCGAGCGCGACGATCCAGGAGAAGGCCCCCAGCGCAAACGGCAGCGCAAGCCCGGCGACGACCGCGAAGGCGAACGCGAGCCGCGTGCGGCGCGCCAGGTCAGCGAGGCTCGCCGTGCGCCAGGCCGCGTGCGGGCCGAGCGCGACGAGGAACAGCAGCGGCACCATGATCGGGCCGAACACGGCATTGAAATACGGCGGCCCCACGGAGATCTTGCCGGCGCCCATCGCGTCCACGACCAGCGGGTAGAGCGTGCCGAGCAGCACCGTCGCCGCGGCGACCGCGAGCAGGACGTTGTTGGCGAGCAGCAGCGATTCGCGCGACACGAAGTTGAACTCGCCGCCCGAGGCGACGCGCGGCGCGCGCACCGCGAACAGGATCAGCGAGGACCCGATGACGAGCGCGAGCAGGATGAGGATGAACACGCCGCGCCGCGGGTCGGTGGCGAACGCGTGCACCGACGTGAGCACGCCCGAGCGCACCAGAAACGTGCCGAGCAGCGAGAGCGAAAAGGCCGAGATCGCCAGCAGCAGCGTCCAGTTCTTCAGCGCGCCGCGCTTCTCGGTGACGGCGAGCGAGTGGATCAGCGCCGTGCCNNCTGCAGCAGCGGGTTGAGATCGCGGCCCTCGGCCGGCGGCTGCAGCAGCCGCGTGAACGGACTCGAGGTGAACAGGATGAAGGCGTGAAAACCCGCGGCCACGAGTCCGAGCACGCCGATCGTGCGCCCTACCATCATCTCCGGGAGCGCTCCGGAAGCGAGCGCCACGGCGAGCGTCCAGCCGGTCATCAGGAGAATCCAGAGGAGCAGGGAGCCTTCGTGGCCGCCCCACACCGCCGACAGCCGGTATTCGAGCGGCAGCTGCGTATTCGAATGCTGCGCAACGTAGGCGACCGAGAAATCGCTCTGCGCGAACGACCACGCCAGGGCGATGAACGCGAGCAGCACGAGCAGGAATTGCGCGGCCGCGGCGGGCCGCGCGAAGGCCACCCAGCGCGCGTTGCCGGTCGAGGCGCCGACCAGCGGCACGACGCCCTGCGCGAGGGCGACGCAAAACGCGAGGATCAGGCAGAAGTGGCCGAGTTCTGGAATCATTCAGGGAGCCTTCACGGTTTTTTGCGCTTTCTGCGCCTGATCGACGGCATGCTGCGCTTCCGGCGGCATGTAGTTCTCGTCGTGCTTGGCCAGCACCTCGGTGGCGCGGAACACGCCGTCCGGTCCGATGCGGCCCTGCGCAACCACGCCCTTGCCCTCGCGGAAGAGGTCCGGAAGGGTGCCCGTGTAGGCGACCGGGATGTCCTTGGCCGTATCGGTGACGACGAAATTCACCGTCAGGTTTTCCTTGGAGCGCTGCACGCTCCCCGCCTGGACCAGGCCGCCGATGCGGAATGCGCGGTCCCGGGGCGCTTCGCCGGAAGCAACCTGGGTGGGCGAGAAGAAGAACACGAGGTTCGACTGAAAGGCGTTCAGCACCAGCGCCGCGGCGATGCCGAGCGCGACGACGCCGCCGGCGACCAGCGCCAGGCGCTTATGCCGCGGCTTCATGGCGTGTCCTTTCCGCGCGCGCGGCCTGCAGCGCGCGCCGCCGGCGCGCGCGAAGCAGCAACGGCTCCGCCGCCATGCACCCTGCGGTCACCAGCACGCTGCCCCAGACGTAGAAGCCGTAACCGCCCATGGCGAGGAAATCCCCCGCGCTCTTCCACCAGATCATTGCGCAACCTCCTTCAGTTCCCGTACCCAGTCCGCGTGGCCTTCGCGCTCGAGCATGATCGAGCGCACGCGCGACAGCACCACCGCGATGCTGTACATCCAGAATGCCAGCGCCATCAGCANNCTGGTGCAGCGTGTTCCACCATTGGACGGAGAAGTAGATGATCGGCACGTTGACGACGCCGACCAGCGCGAGCACCGCGGCGGCGCGGTCGGCGCGGCGCGGGTCGTCGATCGCGGCATTGAGGGCCATGTAGCCTAAGTACAAAAAGAACAGCACAAGTTCCGACGTCAGGCGCGCGTCCCACACCCAGTAGGCGCCCCAGGTCGGCCGGCCCCACAGCGCGCCCGACCACAGCGCGATGAAGGTGAACATCGCCCCGGTGGGCGCGATGGCGTGCGCCATCATCGCCGAAAGACGCGTGTTGAGGACCAGCCCGAGCCCCGCCCAGAATGCCATCACGACGTACAGGAACATGGACATCCAGGCCGCGGGGACGTGGACGAAGATGATCCGGTAGGAATCGCCCTGCTGCGCATCGGTCGGCGCCAGCAGGAAGCCCACCCAGGCCCCGGCGAGCGTCAGCGCCACCGCGAGGGCCGTGAACCAGGGGATCATCCGGCCCGCGAGCGGGTAGAAACTCTGCGGCGAGCCGTAGCGGAACCAGTTGACGAGGCGATTGCTCATGCGGCTACTCCAGCGCGATCCGCACGCCGGCGGCCGTCGCGAGCGGGGCGAACAGCGCGGCGAGCGCGAGGCACGCGCCGAGCAGGGACAGGTTGCCGGCCGGGCTCAAGCCGGCGAGCCTCTGGTCGACGGCGCCGGCGCCGAAGATCAGCGCGGGCACGTAGAGCGGAAGGACGAGCAGGGCCACCAGGACGCCGCCGCCCCGCACGCCGAGCGTCAGCGCCGCGCCGATGCTGCCGATCAGCGACAGGATCGGCGTGCCGATCAGCAGCGAGACCATCAGCATGACGATCACGTCGGCCGGCAAGCCGTACTGCAGGGCGAGCACGGGCGAGATCACGACCAGCGGAAAGCCGGAAACGAGCCAGTGGGCGATGATCTTGCCGGTCACCGAGGCGACGATCGGCACCGGCGCGAGCGCCAGCTGCTCGAGCGTGCCGTCGTCGTAGTCCGCGGCGAACATGCGGCCGAGCGAGAGCATCGCGGCCAGCAGCGCGGCTACCCAGAGCACGCCCGGCGCGATGCGCCGGAGCAATTCCGCCTCCGGCCCGATGCTGAGCGGAAACAGGCTCGCGACGAGCACGAAGAACCCCAGCGTGAACAGCGGCTCCGACTTGCGGCGCGCGGCGAGCAGCAGGTCGCGACGCACGACGCCCGCCATCGCCGCACCGACCGAGACCGCGGCGGCGCTCATGCGAAGGCGAAGATGCGCGCTTGCACGCGCAACTCGATCGGCTGGTGGCTGGTGAGCACGGCGATGCCGCCGCGCTCGAGGTGCTCGTCGACGAGACCGGCGAGCGTGGCCGCCGCGGCGACGTCCAGCGAGGTGAGCGGCTCGTCGAGGATCCACAGGCGGCAGGCGCTGAGCGCGAGGCGCGCCAGCGCGACGCGCCGCTTCTGGCCGGCGGACAAAGCGCGCACCGGCAGCGCCTCGAGGTGCGCGATGCCGAGCGTCGCGAGCGCGGCGCGCATCTCGCTGCCGCTCGCCGGCCGTCCGGCGAGCGCAGCGGAGGCGAGCAGGTTCTCACCCGCCGTGAGGTCGTCCTTGAGCGCGTTGGCGTGCCCGCAGTAGACGAGTGCGGCACGGTATTCCTCCGCCAGCGCGCCGACCGGCTCCGCGTTCCAGCGCACTTCGCCGCTCTCCGGCCGCGCCAGCCCGCAAAGGATGCGCAGGAGACTCGTCTTGCCGCAGCCGTTCGGCCCCTGGACGAACAGGCATTGTCCCGGCTCGATGTCGAACGACACGCCGGCAAAGAGCCGGCGTGTTCCACGTATGCATTCGAGGTCGATCGCACTGAGCATCAGGGTGGGTAAGGCCGAGGCATTCTCGCGTCCAGCGTCCGACAGACTTTGACGCCGGTCAATCATTGCGCCGGGGCGGCGCCACCGAGCGCCCGTCGCAAATAGAATTTTCCCTTTTTCCAGAGGCTTTTACCAGATGGATCTCGTTTGCCCGGCCGGCAGCCTGCCCGCGCTCAAGGCGGCTATTGACCACGGCGCCGACTGGGTCTATCTCGGGCTGCGCGACAGCACCAACGCGCGCAATTTCGCCGGCCTGAACTTTGACCGCGCGGCGCTGCTCCAGGGCCTGGCGTACGCGCACGCGCGCCGCCGCAAGGTGCTGCTGGCGCTGAATACCTACCCGCAGGCGGCGACCTGGCGGCGCTGGACCGATGCCGTGGATCTCGCCGCGGACACGGGCGTGGACGCGATCATCGTCGCCGACCTGGCGCTGCTCGACTACGCGCATCGCACGCACCCCGGACTCACGCTGCATCTTTCCGTCCAGGGTTCGGCGACGAACTACGAGGCGATCAACTTCTACCAGGAGCGCTTCGGCGTGACGCGCGCGGTGCTGCCCCGCGTGCTGTCGCTGGCGCAGGTGGAACTCGTCGCGCGCAACACGTCGGTGGAGATCGAGGTGTTCGGCTTCGGCGGCCTGTGCGTGATGGTGGAGGGGCGCTGCGCGCTGTCGGCGTACGCCTGCGGGGATTCGCCGAATACCTTCGGCGCCTGCTCGCCGGGACACGCGGTGCGCTGGGAGGAAACCGCGGCGGGCCTGGAGTCGCGGCTCAATGGCGTGCTCATCGACCGCTACGCACCGGGCGAGCGCGCCGCCTACCCGACGCTGTGCAAGGGGCGCTTCGAGGTCGACGGCGCGACCTATTACGCCGTCGAGGAGCCCGCGAGTCTCAATACGATCGAGCTGCTGCCGGATTTCCTGCGCGCCGGGGTGCGCGCGGTGAAGATCGAGGGGCGGCAGCGCAGCCCCGCCTACGTCGCGCAGGTCACGCAGGTCTGGCGCGAGGCGATCGACGCGCTGCGCGCGGAACCGGAGCGGTTCGTGCCGCGCGCGCAGTGGATCGCGGCCCTCGGGCGGCACGCCGAGGGCAGCCAGCAGACGCTCGGCGCGTTCTCGAGGCCGTGGAAATGACGCGCGAGACGGAGCGCGGCCGGCTGAAGCTCGCCCTCGGGCCGTTGCTCTATTACTGGCCGCGCACGGCGGTCATGCAGTTCTACGCCGGCATCGCGGAATCGGCGGCCGACATCGTCTATCTCGGCGAGGTGGTGTGCTCGCGCCGGCACGAGATGCGGTTCGAGGACTGGGTCGAGGTCGGGGACCTCCTCGCGGCGCATGGCAAGGAAGTCGTGTTCTCGACGCAACCCGTCACCGAAAGCGAAGGTGACCTGAAGCTCGTTCGCCGCGTGGTGCAGAACGCGCGCTGGCGCGTCGAAGCCAACGACATGGGCGCGGTCAGCCTGCTGGCCGGCGCGACGAACTGGGTCGCGGGCCCATACCTGAATCTCTACAGTCCGCAATCGCTGGCGATGATCGCCGCAATGGGAGCGACGCGCTGGGTGGCGCCCGTCGAGGTGACGCAGGGGATCGCCAGAGGCGTTCTTGCCGAGCGTCCGGCAGGCATGGAAGCGGAAGTGTTCGCGCACGGGCGGCTGCCGCTCGCGTACTCGGCGCGCTGCTTCACGGCCCGGCGCTACAACCTGCAGAAGGAGAGCTGCGCCTACCGGTGCCTCGAGCACCCGGACGGGATGCTGCTGAAGACACGCGAGGGCCTGCCCTTCCTCGTGCTGAACGGCGTGCAGACGCAATCCGCCAAGTGCTACAGCCTCGTTCCCGACCTGGCGTCGGTGCGCGCGACCGGCATCGACGTGCTGCGCGTCAGCCCGCAATCGGCGGGCACCGTCGAAACGCTGGCGATGCTGCGCGCGCTTTGCGACGGTGCGTCCTCGGGCGCGCTGCCGGAGACAGACACCTGCGACGGCTTCTGGCACGGCCGGCCTGGGCTGGAGCTCGCGGCATGAAGCTGCTCGGCCTGCTTCCGGAGTGGCCGCCGGCAGTCGCGCTTTCCGCGGCGCTCGAGATCGCGCTGGTCAGCGGGTTGCTGTCGCGCGATGCGCTCGAGCCCTTGCGCGGCAAGACGCTCTGCATCGAAGCGCGCGACCTCGGCGTGCGCGTGCGGCTCACCTACGGCGCGCTCGGGTTTCGCCCGGCGGCGCGCGGCAGCGACGCGGATCTGGAGATCAAGGCGGCGTTCGCCGACTTCGTGGCGCTCGCCACGCGACGCGAAGATCCCGACACGCTCTTCTTCACGCGCCGCCTCGTCATGACCGGCGACACCGACCTCGGGCTGATCGCCAAGAACGCGCTGGACGCGATCGACTGGTCGCGCCTGCCGCGCCCGCTGCGCGGGTTCTAGGCGGTTTCGGGCTGCGGGCGCAGCTCGCGCCAGGGTTGCAGCGCCAGCAGCAGGAGCGTGATCCCGCCCGCGAGCGGCACGCCGCGCAGGCCCCATTCGGCGGCCGACTTGAAAGTCTCCGGCGTCACGGCGAACGCGAACCAGCCCGCGATCGCGTCCAGATGGTAGCGCGCGTACATCGCCAGGAGCAGCGGCGCGATCCACAGGCCGACGCGCGTCAGCGCGCCCGCCTGTTCGCCGAGAACCGCGCGGCCGGCGAACAGGAACAGCGCGGCGCCGACGAACACCAGGGTGAACAGCGTCCCGGCGATCGGCTGGGCCGCGCCCAGCGTCTCGGCGCCCATGCGGAAGGGCAGCCAGGCGAGGCACGCCAGTCCGAGAATCCCGGCCACGGCGCGCGCCCGCACCGGCGCGGCGTCGTCCGTGAACGACTCGCCGGCCTTGCGTGCCATGAACGGGATCAACGCCAGGCACACGACGCCGAACAGCACGTCGACGAGCATGGTGCGCGGGTAGCCCCACGCTTCGATGGCGATGCCCTGCCAGGCCGCGCTGTACGAAATCGTCAGGTTCATGAGCGCCATGTAGGCGGTGAACTGCGTCGCGGCGACCCGCGGGTTGGTGACGTCCATGCAGATCGCGGAGCGCGTGCCGTACATCAGGCCGTTGAACACGTTGTAGACGATCGACGCGATCCACAGCGCGGTGACGAGCGCGGCCGGCACCTCCGGCCGGTTCGGCGCATTGGGGCTGATCGGCATGATCCAGCCATACTGTTGCAGCAAGGCCATCAGGTACAGCACCGGCAGCCCCATGCAGGCAATGTAGATGAAGAGCGTCAGCCGCCGCCCGAAGCGGTCGGACAGGTAGCCGCCCGCGACCATCGAAACGGCGCCGACGACCGCGGTCCAGGCATTGAGCTTCGCGACCTCGTCGTTGTTCAGGCCGAGCTCGACGGCGAGGTTCGACTGCAGCGCCAGCCCGAGGCACATGGCGCCCGGCGGCAGCAGGGAAAGCACCAGGCCGCTGAACGCGCCCCGCGTGCCGAGGAAGGAGCGGAACGAGCGAATCGCAAAGTCGTGCATTTCGCGCCCCGCCGCGCGCAGCCGTGGCCCGACGATTGCCGCGCGCGGTTCGCCCGCGGCCTCGCGCATCGGCAGCACGATGAACGCGGTCACGGCGAGGATGCAGCCGGCGACGAAGAAGAACGTCGGCTGGAATCCGGTGTACCCCATGAGGAACAGCACGCCGCTGCCGCCGACGAGCTGCCCGATCGAGGCGCCGGCGAACATCATCCCGTTCGCCAGGCCGCGCTCGTGCTCGGACAGCGTGCTGCAGGCGAGCGCGTCGATCGCGACGTCCTGCATTGCGCCGAAGGTGTTGTGCACGAGCAGGATCGCGGTGAACAGCCCGAGCTGCTGCGGCAGATCGAGCAGCACGGTGGAAAGGAGCGTGGCCGCCATCAGGATCTGCGTGCCGAGGATCCATCCCCGGCGCCGGCCGAAGCGCTCGGAGGCGAAGACGTCGACGATCGGGCCGAACGCCCACTTGAAGGCCCACGGCAGGTAGAACGACGCCACGAAGGCGCCGATCTCCGCCGGACCGACGTCCTGGCGCCGCAGCTGGGTCGCCACCGCGGTCGCCGCGAAGCCGAGGGGAATGCCCTCGGTCATGTACAAGAAGAAGAACGCGGTGAGGCGTCCTCGGGCCGTGGCGAGCAGGTTGGGCAGGCGCATGGGGCGCGAGGGTCGCAGTGATACCGTGCGCTGTCAAATTGGGCGCGATCAGCCTGCCGCTAGAATTCGCGCATGACGATGCTTTGGGTTTTTCGCCACGGCGAAACGTCCTGGAACGCCGCAGGCCGCGTGCAGGGCCAGACCGACGTTCCACTGTCCGAGGTGGGGCACGCGCAGGCGCGCGCGGTGGCCGCGCTGCTCGCCGGCCGGCGTTTCGGAGCTCTCTATTCCAGCGACCTGCAGCGCGTGACGCAGACCGCGCAACCGGCGGCGGCATCGCTCGGCCTGGATGTGCACACCGATCCGCGGCTGCGCGAGCGGCATTACGGCATCTTCGAGACGCTGACCTATGCCGAAGCGAAAGTCCGGTTCCCGGAGGCGTATGCGCGGTTTCGCGCGCACGATCCGGAATTCGATTTCGAGGGCGGAGAGGGATTGCGCGCGTTCTTCGAGCGCTCGGTCGCGAGCCTCGGCCGCATCGCGGCGCGCCACGCAGGCGCGGACGTCCTTGTCTTCACGCACGGCGGGGTGCTCGACATGGCCTACCGCCACGCCAAGGGGCTCGGCCTTGCGTCCAAGCGCGACTTCGAGATTCCCAACGCCGCGTTGAACCGCATCGAGATCCGCGGCGAGGCCTGGATCGTCCATGCCTGGGCCGAGCGATCCCATCTCGAGGCCGCGATCGACGACCTGCCGGACTGACTGGCGCGATTGAGGGGCATTGGGTGTGGTTGGTGGGCCTGTGCCGGCCTGCCGGAGGGCAATCCGGTATCGGCGGAAGGGAGGCTTGCTTCGAGGGGCCAGACCCTTGAGGAAGCCCCGAGGTTGTATGACAATGTCAACGGCGTGGGTTCTGGAGCGTTATGCGGTTTGGGATAGGCATTGGGATCTAATTCACTTGAGGAGAATGAAATGAAGAAATTGATGCTGGCCGTGGCGCTGTCTCTGGTGTTCGGTGGCGTGGCGTTCGCCAAACCCAACATGGTCAAGGGCGCCAAGTGCTCGGCCTGCCACACCGAAGCGATGGGCAAGAAGACCAACGTGTCCAAGACGGCGCAGGACATGGTGAAGGCGGCGGGCGACAAGAAGTGCGCGGACTGCCACGGGGCGTCGGCGGACGGCATGAAGCTGACCTGCACGAACGAGAAGGAGTGCAAGAAGAAGTAAGCCGCTTCAGGCGCTTTTCTTCGAGGAGCCCCGGCCGCGCGCCGGGGCTTTTCATTTTGTGGGCGCGCCGTGGGCGAGGCGGGCGGCGCGTCGCGAGCGCCTTCTAGAGCAAGTCTCCTGGTACGCGGACGGGCATCCCGAGGACGATCTGCGCCATGCCCTTGCCGAGCGGGTCGTTGCGCAGGCTCGCCATGCCGCCGCCGCCGAGCGCCTGCTCGAGCACGAAGTTGAAGGCGCCGATCCCGGGCAACGCGTAGCGCGTCACGGGCCCGTGCACGAGGTGCCGCAGGTAATCGGCGACCGCCGGCGCGCTCACCTGGCTCGCGATCCAAGGCAGGTACTCCGGTCTGCGCGCGATGATGCCCACGTTGGCACTGTCACCCTTGTCGCCGCTGCGGGCCCACGCCAGTCGCAGCAGGGGAACGCTGACCGCGTCAGACGGCAAGGCTGGGCACTCCTGCGGCGCGTCCGAACCCGGCGCGAGCGCGGCCGGGCTGCCCGCCGGAACCATGATGTCTTCGATTTGCCCGTCCAGTGCAACGCGCGGCGTGATCGCCGTCTTCGGCAGAAGGAAAGCGAACTGCTTGATTTGCGGCGCAACGCCCGGCCGGCCGGCGTTGAGACTGCCGGTCGTGCCGGCCGACCAGGACGTGCCCGCGGGGGCAATCTCGCGCGAGAAGATCTCCAGTGCCTGGCGCTGCGGGTGCGCTACGGCAAGGCGCATCACGGCCTCGCGCAGGTCGTGCGGTTGCGCGTGCGGACCATAGACGCCTTCGGTGCCGAGGACCGACAGATCGGTGGCGCTGTAGTCGGCCAGTCCCTGGCGCCGGAAAATTTCGCGCGTGCGCTCGAGGATAGCCTCGCCGCTGCGGCGCGCCTTGGCCGCGGCCTCGAAGCCCGTGATCGTCAGAGTGCCCGTGCACCGAAACCCGTCGGCGCACGTGGCGCTGACCTTGTAGGTCTCGGTCGGCGGCCTGCCGCGGGCCCCGCTCACGCGCACGCGCTGCGGGCCGTCGGCCGTCATGCGCACGCGGGTGAAGTCGCACACCACGTCCGGCAGGATGTAATTCGCCGGATCGCCGATCTCGTACAGCATCTGCTCGGCGACCGACGGCACCGACACCAGTCCGCCGGTACCCTCCGGCTTGGTGACGACGAACGATCCATCGGCTGCGCATTCGATGACGGGATAACCGATGTGCGCCCAGTCCGGCACGTCGCGCCAGTCGGTGAACAGCCCCCCCGTTGCCTGGCAGCCGCACTCGATCAGGTGGCCGGCGAGCGATCCGGCCGCGAGGCGGTCGTAGTCTCCCGCGTCCCAGCCGAACTCGTGGATCAGCGCACCGAGCGTCACGGCGCTGTCGACGACGCGGCCCGTGACGACGATGTCGGCGCCGAGCGCAAGAGCGCGGGCGATCGGCAGCGCGCCCAGGTAGGCGTTGGCGCTCGTCACGCGCTGCGGCAACGGTGCGCCGGTGTAGAGGTCCCGCACCCCGCGCTCGCGCAGCGAGGGCAGCATGGGCATCACGTCGTCTCCGTCGACGACGGCGATGCGCGCTGCCACGCCCAGTTCGGCGGCGAGTTTCTCCAGAGCGCGCGCGCAGGCGCGGGGATTCATGCCGCCGGCGTTGGCAATCAGGCGGATGCCGCGCGCGTGGCAGGTCTGCAGGATCTGCCGCGCCGTCACTTCGACGAAGTCCGTCGCATAACCGAGATCGGGATTCTTCGCGCGCGCCGCGGCGAGAATCGACATCGTCAGTTCGGCGAGGTAATCGAACACGAGGTACCGGATGCCGGGCACCATCGCGAGTTGCGGCGCGCCCACGGAGGAGTCGCCCCAGAATCCGGAGGCGCCGCCGATGCGGACCACGCTGTCGCTCATCGCTTGCTCCGCGGATCGAAATACATCGGCCAGCGTGCCAGGCGCGCGAGCGTCGCCTGGCTGGTGCGGCGGCCCGGCGCCGCGCGCTGGCGCGCAAGCTCGCGACGTGCGATTGCGCGCGCGGCGGCGTCGCGCGGCCTGAAGCCGAGCTTGTAATAGAACCACCACGCGCCCGAGGCGATGGCCTCGGGATTGCCGTTGCCGAGCTGGTACGGCGCGACGCCGAAAGTCCTTGCGCCAAGCGCGTGCCAGGCCATGGCCAGCACGCGCGCGAGCGTGCGCGCCGCATCGCCGTTGCGGAATGCGGGAAAGGTGTTGAACGCGATCTCCGCGTGCCGGCCGGACAGGCCGATGTCGAGATAGCCCACCGGAATCGCGTTCTTCAGCGTCAGCACGCCCAAGGGGCTCTCGACCAGCGCGCGGCGCTCGGGCACGACGTCGCTGAGCACGAAGGCGAGCCCTGCGCCGTCGTCCACGATCCGCACCGACCGCGGATCCCCATAGGCGAAGGCGTCGAGGTCGCGGCTGCGCGTCACCATCGCGCCGCGGGCGAGATCGAGCAGTTGCCTTCCCGTGCGCAGCGAGGTGCGCCGGATGCGGCGCGGTGCGCGGCGGATCTCCAGGGCCAGATCGGGTCGCGTGCGATCGAGCGGCGCGCGCTGCCATGCGACGGGTCCGATGCGGTGCCCGGCCAGGGTGCGGCTCGGGGAGCCGGGCGCAGGGCGCAACTCGATCACCGGCTCGATGGCGTCGTAGAACCTCTCCTTGGCGGGGTCGTCGCCCGGCATCGCCTCGACGAGACGGATGAAGTGGACCGCATCGGTCTGGCCGCCGGGCCGCAGGCGGTCGAGCGCCGCGAATCCGCTCAGGCGCCGCCCGGCACCGAGAAACGCTGCGATCGCGCGTTCCGCGTCGCGGTCGCCGCGATCGAACGACAGCTGCTGCGGCCAGCGCGCCGCGAGCCAGCGCGCGGTCGGCCAGAAGAACGGGTAGCGGATCGTCGTGCCCGCGATCCCGGAGTTTTCGAGAGCATCGCGATGCGCTCGCACATCGGCACGGCGCGCGAACCTGGCGAGCAGGGCGCGCGTGCGGGCCAGGATCCGCCCGTCGTCCGGGTAGGCGCGCATGAACAGCAGCAATTCGTGCAGCCGCTCGACTTCGCGCGCGTTGCGCAGCCGCGATCGCGCGAGCAACCCCAGCAGCGCTAGCTTCTCTTGCGCGGGCTGCGGGCCGAACGCGGTTCGCAGGTTCTCCAGCGCACACAGCGGGCTCGTCGGCATGACCTATCCTAGCAAGCGAGCGGCGGTTCCTGCATCGCGGCGACCTGCTCGCGCAGCTCCAGGATCCGGTCCTGCCAATAGCGCGCCGTCCCGAACCACGGGAACGCGGCGGGAAACGCCGGATCGTCCCAGCGGCGCGCGATCCAATAGGCGTAATGCAGCAGGCGCAGCGTGCGCAGCGCTTCGATCAGCTGCAGCTCCCGGTGGTCGAACGCACAGAATTGCTCGTAGCCGCGCACCAGCGCGGCGAGCGCGCGCTCGGCGACGGGCCGTTCGCCCGGAAGCAGCATCCAGAAGTCCTGGACCGCGGGGCCGCTGCGCGCGTCGTCGAGATCGACGAAATGCGGCCCGCCCGGCGTGCCGCTGCGCACATCGGCCTCGCTCCAGAGAATATTGCCGGCGTGGCAATCGCCGTGCAGGCGGATCGAGCGCACGGGGCCCGCGCCATCGAACACGTCTTTCACGCACCCCAAGGCCTGGTCCGCGACGCTCCGCCAGACCTGGACCAGATCCTCGGGCAGGCCGCCGTGCTCGAGCAGCCAGTCGCGCGGCACCACGCCGAAACTCTCGATGTCGAGCGCCGGGCGCTCGCGAAACGGCGCTGCCGCGCCGACGGCATGGATGCGGCCGAGGAACCGCCCGATCCACTCGAGCACGCGCTCGTCCTCGAGTTCCGGCGGGCGGCCGCCGCAGCGCGGGTAGACCGCAAAGCGGAAATCGGCGAAGCGCTGGAGCGTGTCGCCCTGGGTGCCGAGGGGCGCCACGACGGGAATCTCCCGCTCCGCGAGCGCGAGGGCGAACGCGTGCTCCTCGAGAATCTGCGCATCGGTCCAACGCGCGGGGCGGTAGAACTTGGCGACCACGCTGCCGCCGTCCTCGAGATTCGCCTGGTAGACGCGGTTCTCGAAACTGTTCAGCGCGAGGAGCCGGCCGTCGCCGCGGAACCCGGCGTGCTCGAGCGCGTCCAGCACCACGCCCGGCGTCAGTCCGGCGTAGGGGCGGGTGGGCTCGGTAGGCACCGAGGCATTCTAATTGCGGAGGAGCGAGCTGCTTTTGATTTTCATAGGTCTCGCCATTTTCGGCGTGATTCATGCCGAAAATGGCGAGATCTGAAGAAGTCCAAAGCACGCTGTGCGCTAGAATTTCGCGCCATGCCGGGCCCCACTTCCCCTCTCGTTGAAGTCTCCGACCTCCACTTCGCCTATCACGAGCGCAGCNNTCCACGCTCCTGAAGCTGATCGGCGGGCAGCTGCGGCCGTCGCGCGGCGATGTTCGCGTGGACGGCCAGGTCGTCAACGCGCTCGACACGGCGGCGCTGTACGCCTTGCGCCGGAAGATGGGCATGATGTTCCAGTCGAGCGGGCTGTTCACCGACCTGTCGGTGTACGAGAACATCGCCTTCGCGCTGCGCGAGCATTTCGACCTGCCCGAGGAAATCGTGCGCGCGCTGGTGCTCATGAAGCTGGACGCCGTGGGCCTGCGCGGCGCGCGCGACATGATGCCGGCGGATCTCTCCGGCGGCATGACCCGCCGCGTCGCGCTCGCGCGCGCGATCGCGACGGACCCGATGCTGGTGATGTACGACGAGCCGTTCGCGGGGCTCGATCCGATGACCCTGAACGTCGTCGCGACGCTGATCCGCAAGCTGAACGACGCGCTCGGGGCGACCTCGATCGTCGTGACCTACGACGTCTCCGAAGCGCTCGAAGTCGTCGATTACCTCTACGTGATCGCCGAGGGGCGGCTCGTGGGCGAGGGGGCGCCGAAGGACGTTCTCGCCTCGGAGGATCCCTACCTCAAGCAGTTCCTGCACGCGCTCCCGGATGGACCGGTGCGCTTTCACTTTCCCGGCAAGCCGCTCGCCGAGGACCTGCGCCTGGCGGGCGGCAGCGGCGCGGCGTCCTAGCCCTTGCCGGTCCGCGGAATGAACTTCAGGGCAACGCCGTTGTTGCAGTAGCGCAAGCCGGTGGGCGCCGGACCGTCCTCGAAGACGTGTCCATGGTGGCCGCCGCACCGCGCGCAGTGGTATTCGGTTCGCGGGTAGATCAGCTTGAAGTCGCGGCTGGTGCCGAACGCGCCCGGAATCGTCGTGAAGAAACTCGGCCAGCCGGTGCCGCTGTCGAATTTCATCGCGGAGGTAAATACCGGCAGCCCGCAGCCCGCGCAGACGAACACGCCTTCGCGCTTTTCGCGGTCGAGCGGGCTCGTGCCGGCGGGTTCCGTGCCTTCCTGGCGCAGCACCTTGTAGGCCATCGGGTCCAGCCGCTTGCGCCACTCGTCCTTGGTGAGCGTGAGGGACTCGGACACGGAAGGCACTTGCTGGCCGTCCGCGAGATACGTCTTCCAGTTGTTCTGCAGGGCTTCGACGTCTTTCATGGTCCTGGGGGGGGCGCCGAGGCCTGGCCGGGCGATCATGGCCAGGGGGGTGGCCAGAATCGTCCAGCGCAACACGCGGCGCCGCATCGAGAGGTGGGTAAGGGGGTTCGGGGTCGTCATCGCAAAGTCATAGTCGCTCGGGCGGCCGGAATCTTACTCCGACCACGCCAGGACCCCCGGCCGCTCAACGGCCGCCGGAGATTTCGTGGCCGATGACCGCGCCGACCACCGAGCCCACGGCAACCGCCGCGACCCGCTGATCGCCATGCCCGAGGGCCCCCCCGATGACGGCACCCGCAACTGCGCCTGCCAACGCACCCGGGACGCCGTAGTACGGCCGGGCCGGGTGGTAGTAGACCGGGGGCGGTGCGGCGTACACCACCGGGGTGCGAAAAGTCGCGACCGGTGCGCGATAAGCCGCGACCGGTGCGCGATAGACCACCACCGGCCGCGCAGCATAGGTCACGTAGGGAGCAGGGACGACGCGCACGATGCGCGGCGCGTGGAACTTGTGGCGATTGCCGTGCGCGGGCGCCCAGTCGGGCGGGCCGGCGAACGCCGGGGCCGTGCAGCCGATCAGCAACAGCGCGGCAGCCATTCGGGTCGCATTCCTGACAGCAGGCATCGTGGTCTCCTCGCGAATTGGGCCTGCTCATGATGACGCATCGAGGGCGAACCTGTTGACCGCAAGAGTGCAAAGTTGTGTAACAGTTGTAATCTGGACATTCGCCGAGGGAGCCCGGACCATGATTCGCAACGCCTTCACCGCTGCCTTGATCGCCTGCGCATCGCTTGCGGTCGCGCAGGAAACCTACCCCACGAAACCCGTGACGATGATCGTGCCGTTCCCGCCCGGGGGCGTGGCCGACATCGTCGGGCGCCCGTTGGCCGCGGCGATGGAGAAGACCCTCAAGCAGCCGGTGGTCGTGGTGAACCGCACCGGCGCCGGCGGCGCGGTGGGCATGGCGGCAGCCGCCAAGTCGGCGCCCGACGGCTACACGATTCTCATGGGGCTGTCGTCCATCTCGATTTTCCCGGTGTCGGACCGCATCAACGGCAAGGCGCCGGCCTACGACATGAAGGACTTCGCGCCGATCGCGCTGGTGACGGCGGATCCGACGGTGCTCGTCGTGCGCGCCGACAGCCCCTACAAGACGCTGAAGGATTTCGTCACCGCTGCGAAAGCGGATCCCGGGAAGATCAACTACTCCTCCTCCGGCGTGTACGGCACGCTGCACGTGGCGATGGAAATCTTCGCCAACGCGGCCGACGTCAAGCTGTTTCACGTGCCCTACCAGGGCGGCGGGCCGGCGGTGAACGCGCTGCTCGGCGGGCAGGTCGAGGCGCTCGCCTCGGGGCCTGCGGCGGCGATCGGCCAGATCAAGGGCGGCAAGATGCGCGCGCTCGCGGCGTGGAGCGACAAGCGGCTCGCGCTGCTCCCCGAGGTGCCGACCTTCAAGGAATTGGGCTACGACGCGGAGTTCTACATCTGGTCGGGCGTCTTCGCGCAGGCGGCGGCGCCCGCGCCCGTGATCTCGCGCCTGCGCGAAGCGGTGCGCAACGCGGTCAACGATGCGGATTTCCGTCTGGCGATGGAGCGTGTCGCGACGCCGATCTCGTATCTCGATGCGCCCGAATTCCGCAGCTACTGGGACCAGGACGCGCGGCGGCTCGCGGTAGCCCTCGAAAAGATCGGCAAGGTCGAGCAGAAGTAGGGCCGCACGGCGCATGCCCGGGACGCGCCGCGCGTCCCTAGCGCTTCTTGCGCCGGCCGCGCGCGCTCGCGGTCTTCGGCGGGCGGAACTGCAGCAGCTTGTTCGCGCGGCGCTCCAGCACGTCACGAGGGGTCAGGGCCGCGGCCTGCGCGCGAGTGATCAGCCGGTAGTGGCGCGAATCTTCCAGCGCATTGACCAGGGTCCAGTCTTCTCCGGTGCGCGTCGCCCACAGCGACGGATCGACGCGCCGCAGGTCGAACGGGCGGGAGTAGGTTCGCAGCGTCTTGCGGTGCCGCTTGTTGTAGTACTCGTGGAAATACGACATCGCCAGTTCGCGCAGCGTGCGGTAGACCGGGTCGCGCCAGCGCAGGTGGACGCCGTTGGTCTTGGAGATCGCTCCCCAGCGGCCGCGCCGCCGGAAGAGCGCGATGACGTGGTCGTAGTCGTGCACGGCCTGCAGGTCGAGAAGCAGCGGGGCTTCGCCCTGGATCCAGAGCGCGCAGGCGGCAAGGGTCGCCCCCTCGATGCAGTGCGCGCGCCGCATCCGGAGCACCTCGCGTATCGAGTGGCAGGTGTCGCCGTTCGGCTCGAAGTTCTGTTTCAGGCCGTTGACGAACCGCTGGATCTTCGCCGGCGTGTCGAGCGCGCGCAGGGTCGCGAATTCCGCCGCGCTGAGGCCGAGCAGGGTGCGGGTTGCCTTGCGTGCGTGTCGCACGCGCGTGCGGCGGGCCATGTGAACCGGGCTCCTCGTTGGGGCGCGAAATCATATACCCTTGGCCGCGCCGCTTGTCGACGGAGATTCGCGTCATGACCGACCTGCCCGCATACGCCACGCTGGCGCTCGAGCGCCCCGGCGAGCACGTTCTCCTGGTGCGCCTCAACCGGCCCGCCGCGCTGAATGCGCTCGACACGGCCATGGGCCGTGATCTCCTCGACCTGTGGACGCGCCTCGGCAGCGATCCGGGCGAGATCCGCTGCGCCGTGCTCACCGGCGCCGGGGAGCGCGCGTTCTGCGCGGGCGGCGACCTCAAGGAGCGCAACGGCATGACCGACGCGGCGTGGCGCGCGCAGCACGATGTCTTCGAGCGCGCCTTCATGGCGCTCGTCGAATGCGGCGTGCCCGTGGTCGGCGCCGTGAACGGGGATGCCTACGGCGGCGGCCTCGAGATGGCCCTGTGCTGCGACTTTCTCTTCGCGGTGCCGGAGGCGCGATTCGCGCAGTCCGAGGTTCGGCTGGGCATCATGCCGGGCTGCATGGGGACGCAGAACCTGCCGCGCGCGGTCGGCGAGCGCCGCGCCAAGGAGTTGATCCTCACGGCGCGCACGTTTGACGCTGCGGACGCGGCCGCCTGGGGACTGGTCAACCGGATTTGTCCGCGGCCGACGCTGATCGAGGAGACGCTTGGCTGCGCGCAGGCCATCGCGGCCAACGCGCCGCTCGCCGTGCGGCAGGCGAAGAAGTCGATCCATCACGGGCTGCAGATGGATCTGCTGACGGGGTACCGCTACGAACTCGAGGCCTACAACCGCCTCGTGACGACGCAGGACCGGCTGGAGGGCGTGCGCGCCTTCAATGAAAAGCGCAAGCCTGACTTCCGTGGCTGCTGAAGGCGCCGCTTTGCCTCCGACGCACAGTCGCGCTACAGTGCCTGCGCCAAAGACGGCGCCCATGTCCAAGATCCGCAAGATTCCCGTCAGCACCGGCATCGCCTGGGTCGAGGTGCGCCAGGCGGATGTGCGTGTTCTCTGCGGCTGCCCGGAGGACGTGGTCAAGCACCTGCTGCGCGCGGGACTGATCGTGCCGATGGAAATCGGCGGCGTGGCCTGCGAAACCGGTCCGAACGCGATCCTGCTGTCGGATCTGCCGATCCAGAACGGCCAGGTCTGCAGCCGCTCCGAGTTTCCCGTCCTGCAGATGCTCTACAACCAGGGCATGATCGTCCCCGGGCATCCGCGCAACACCGGGCTGCGGCCCATGCTCATCGGCACGCGCCGCCAGGTCGAGGCGCAGATGGCGTACATCTTCCGCGGCAATTACGGTCTCGCCTCGCAGGAGGAGCTGACGGCCGCCGGGCTGACGGAGGAGCAGGCGCACGAGATGATGCGCATGAAGCGGGCGTTCGCGTTCGGCCGCATCCGCCCCAGCGAGGAACTGGTGACGCCGGTCTGCGTCGAACGCGACCCGCTGGAGATCCGCAATGGCGTGCACATCCGGCGCTTGCGCACCAACGTGTACGAGATCAGCTACGAGGACGAGAGCGTCGAGGTCGATCTCAATCTCGCGGTGGGCGAGACCTACGAGTGCCCCTACGTGCTCGGCTATCACCTGCTGCAGCGCGACTACTTCACGGTCGTGCACACCGGGGACGGCGACGGCTGGGACCGCAACCGTCCGGCGATGGGCAGCATCGTGCTCTACCAGGGGCGCGTGTATCTGGTGGATGCCGGGCCGAACATCGACCACGCGCTCACCGCGCTGGGCATCGGGATCAACGAGATCGACGGCATCTTCCACACGCACTGCCACGATGACCACCTCGTCGGGCTGACCTCGCTGATCCGCGGCGACCGGCGCATTGCGTATTACGCCGTGCCGATGGTGCGCGCCTCGGTGATCAAGAAGCTCGAGTCGGTGATGCAGCTCTCGGAGGCGGAATTCGCGGCGCTGTTCGAGGTGCACGATCTGCATCTGGACACGTGGAACGACATCGAGGGCCTGGAGGTGAAGCCCATCCTGTCGCCGCATCCCGTGGAGACCACGGTGTTCTATTTCCGCGTGATGTGGGAAGGCGGTTATCGCAGCTACGCGCACCTCGGGGACATCGCGTCGGTGGAGGTGATGCGCAAGCTCGTCGCGCCGGCGGACGCCGAGGCGGGCATCAGCCAGCAGCGCCTCGATCGCACGGTGCGCGATTACACGCAGCGCGCCGACGTGAAGAAGATCGACATCGGCGGCGGCCTGATTCACGGCGCGGCGGCCGATTTCAAGGGCGACCCCTCGGGCAAGCTGATCCTCGCCCACACGTCCCGGCGCCTGACGGAGGACGAGCGCGCGATCGGCTCGGGCGCGCCCTTCGGCACGGTCGACGTGCTCATCGAGGGGGTCTCCGACGAGCTTCGCCGCCGCGCCTTCGGCTACCTGCGCGACTACTTTCCCGAGGTGCCGCTCCACCGCATCCGCCACCTCATGAACAACCGCATCCTCGTGCTCAATCCCGAGGTGATTCTCATGCGGGAGGGGCAGCCGGTTTCCGACATCTACCTCATCCTGAGCGGCACCGTGGAGATGGTGCGCTCGGGGGTGCCGGGCAGCCATCGCCTGTCCGCGGGATCGATCGTCGGCGAGACCTCGTCGCTGCTGGGCATGGCGGCAACCGAAACCTACCGCGCGTTGAGCTTCGTGCAGACGATGCGGCTGCCGCAGGATCTGTATCTCGATTTCGTCACGCGCAGCGCCCTGTACCGGGACATCGTCGAGTCGCGCGAGGAGCTGGAGTTCCTGCGCAGCACGTGGCTCTTCGCCGACGGCGTGTCGTGCATGACGCTGAACCGCCTCGTGCGCGAGACGAATCCGGGCGAGCTGGCGCAGGGCCAGGTGCTCGCGCCCCCGGAGCGGGAACTCTTCGTGCTGCGCTCGGGCGAGGCGTTGCTGCACACGCCCTCGCGATACGAGGAGGCGCTGCGCGTCGGCAGCTACTTCGGCGCCGGCGCGCTCGCCGACGGCGCGCAGCGCGGCACCGAGGTGCGGGCGCTCGAGCCCGTGCAGATGTACCGCGTGCCGCTGCATTGCATCGAGAATCTTCCGGTGGTGCGCTGGAAGATGCTCGAGACGCACCGCCGCCGGTATACCGATTACTGAGCGGATTNNTGAGCGGAACGCCGGGCGGTCTCGGTCAGCCCGGCAGGAAGCGGTAGGCGTCCATCGCCAGCGCACCGCTTTCGATGGCGTCGTACACGCGGTCCGCGCGGTAGCCCGGGCCCGCGGCGCCCAGCGCGAAGAACAACGGCAGAAAATGCTCTTCGGTCGGGTGGGCGCGCTCGCCGTGCGGCGCCCGCGAGCGGTAGTCCGCCAGCGCATCGAGCGCGCGGCTGCGGATCTTTTCGTCCACCCAGGCCTGGAACTCGCGCGCATAGGCGAGCGGCGCGCTGCCGTCCGCGCGCCGGTCACGCAGGTTGTGCGTCATGTGCCCCGAGCCGATCAGCAGCACGTCCTCCGCCGCGAGAGGCGCCAGGGCTCGGCCAACCGCGACGTGGTGCGCCGGCCCGAATGCGGTCTGTACGGCGAGTTGCAGCACCGGAATCGCAGCGTCGGGGTACATGTGCAGCAGCGGCGCCCAGGCCCCGTGATCGAGACCGCGGCAACCGTCGACGGCTGCCGTGAAGCCCGCGTCCTTCAGTAGGCCTGCGGCGCGCGCCGCGACGTCGGGCGCTCCCGGTGCCGGATAGCGGATCCGGTACAGCGGTTCGGGAAAGCCGAAGAAATCGTGGATTGTCTCCGGCTTCGAATTGCCCGTGAGCATCGGCAGGCCGGTCTCCCAGTGCGCGGAGGCGATGACGATGGCACGCGGCTTGGGCGCCGCGCGCGCAAGGCGCGCCCACACCTCGCCGACGGCGCCCGGCTCGAGCGCGTGCATCGGCGAGCCGTGGGACAGGAACAGTGGAGGAAGCGGCTTATGCATTGCCATGAGGCCTCCGCATCACTCGGCATGGGCGCCGCAGCGCTTCAGGCGTACTCCGGCGATGCACGGCGACGCTGAAAGACGCTGCCAATCGCATACGGACCATCGCCGATCAAGGCCTGTGCCGCGGCGGCGGCGGCGAGGAACGCAGGATACTCCCAGCCTCCGTTGGGCGCGGAGAAGACCCAGCCGTTGGGGAGGTGCGCCCAGAGCGCGCCGAGCAGCACGGGCACCAGCGCCGCCGATGCCCAGCGCGAACCGCAGCCTACGAGTATCAAGGTGCCGCCGATCAACTCGGCCCAGAAGACCCCGTACGCCAACGGGCCGGGCAGGCCGAGCGACGCGAAGAACTTCGCCGTGCCCGGCAAGGTGAAGACCGAATACTTCAACAGCGCGTGCGCAATGAACATGACGCCGAGCGTGACGCGCAGGAGTAAGGCGCCCCAAGGGGCCGTGCGATTGTCGATCATGGTGGATCCCTCTGTGCAAGTGAATGACGGGTGCATCGTATGGCTTGCCTGTAACGGGATAAAGATGAAAAATNNTGGACATCTCCACCTCGGCCTGCTCGCGTCACGTCGCCGATCTCGAGGCACACCTCGACACGCGCCTGCTCAATCGCACCACGCGCCGGCTGTCGCTGACGGAGAGCGGCCAGGCGTTCTACGAGCGGTGCGTGCAATTGCTCGCCGATCTCGAAGAGGCGGAGGGCGCGGCCGCGGCGAGCGCCGCGCGGCCGCGCGGCACCATCCGCCTCACGTGCGCGATCAATTTCGGCGTGCGCCACGTCTCGGGCGCGATCGGCGCCTTCCTCGCGCGCTATCCGGAAGTCCGGTTCGACGTCTCGCTCGCGGACCGGTTTGTCGATCTGGTGGAGGAGGGCTTCGACCTCGCGGTGCGCATCGGCGGCCCAGGCGGCGAGCGGCTCGTGGCCCGGCGGCTCGGCGACACGCAGCTCGTCTGCTGCGCCGCGCCGGCGTATCTGAAGGCGCACGGCACGCCGCGCACGCCGGAAGACCTCGCGCGACACGCCTGCCTGACGTACGAGTATCTGCCGGTGCGCGGTGTCTGGGAGTTCCGCGATCGCAGCGGACGCGAGCGGCGCGTGCGGGTCTCCGGCCCGCTGCACGCCAATCACGGCGACCTGCTCGTTGCCGCCGCGGTGCAGGGCGCGGGCATCGCGCTGGAGCCCGACTTCATCGCCGGCGACGATCTCCGGGCCGGACGCCTGGTGCGGATTCTGGACGCGTTCTCGGCGCCGGTATCGACGATCTACGCGGTCTATCCCAGCCGTCGCCACCTCTCGGCGAAGGTACGCGCGTTCGTCGATTTCCTCGCCTCGCGCTTCGGCGCGCAGGCGTGAGCGCGCGCCGCGCTGCTCAGAACTGGTAGCGCCGCAATCCGCCGTCTACCGGGATGACCGCGCCCGTGATGTAGCGCGCGCGGGGGGAGGCGAGAAAGCAGGCGAGGTGGGCGAGATCTTCCGGCTGGCCGTACTCGCCGACCGGGATTTCGTGCTCCGACTGCCACTGGCGGTACTCGGGGGTGTAGTTGCGCAGGATCTGATCGCTCAGGATGCGGCCGGGCGGTATGCAGTTGACCGTGATGCCGAAGCGGCCGACTTCGCGCGACAGTCCCTTGGACCACGAGTGCATGGCCGCCTTGGCGCAGAACGCGCCGTTGATGCCGTCCGGCTCGCTCTTGCCGGTGATGTTGATGACGCGCCCCCAGCGGCCGGCGATCATCGTGTCGATCAACCGGTCGGTGAGCTGGCGGTGGCGCGTGAAATTCAGCGTCAGGGCCTCCTCCCACTGCGCCTCGCTGGTGTGCAGCTTGAAGGCGCGCGAGCCGCCCGCGTTATTGACGAGGATCTCCACCTTGCCCAGCGCGGCGAGCGCCTGCTCGGCGATGCGCTGCGGCGCGTCGGGCGAGAGAAAATCCTGCTCGATGGCGATCGGCTTCGGCGCGCCGGCGCGGTCGATCTCCGCCACCAGCTCGTCGAGCCGCTGGCGACGACGGGCCGTGACCGCGAGGCGCACGCCTTCGGCGGCGAGCGCGACGGCGATCGCGCGCCCGATGCCGGCGCTGGCGCCCGTGACCAGCGCGCTGCGTCCGGCGAGCTGCAGGTCCATCGCGTCTAGCGCCAGTGCGCCGGCGGCTGCCAGTGCACGTCCGCGGGCAGCGGCGGGCGCAGCACGCGGACCATGCGCAGCGCGCTCTCCGTGCCGCCGTAATAGCGCGGCACGAGAATCGTTTCGCCGAAACCGAGCGCGCGATAGAAGCGCCGCGCCGCCTGATTGCCGGCGCGCAGCTCCAGGTGCAGGCTTTCGATTCCGGCGGTCGTCGCCGATTCGAGCAGCCAGTCGAGCAGGCGCCGGGCGACGCCGCGCCGGCGATGCGCCGGGCGCACGGCCATCAGCACGAGATGCGCGCGCTCGTCGCCGAACTCCATCATGGCGAAGCCGACCAGCTGCTCGCGGTCGCAGGCGACGACCAGCGCGACGTTGCGCCGCGCGAGCGCGCGCAGAATGCGNNCACGCGGGCGCCCGGTCCGTTGCGTTAGATCAACGCCGACGGTGCGCCAGTCGGACTAGACTGTCCTCAACCAGGAGCGCGTCATGCTGACCCTCGAAGATTGCATCGGCCTGTGCGGGCTGAGCGAAGACGAGGTGCTCGCCATTGCCGAGCACGAGCACATCCCCGAGATCGCGGCGATCGAACTGGGGAATTACCTGGTCACGTCGCCGGATGGCGAAACCTGCATCCGCGGCATGATCCGCGACGACATCGCGCACGCGACGAACACCGGGCACCGCGACCGGGCGCTGGCGCTCAAACTGGTGCTGCGCAACTACATCCTCAGTCATCCGCGCTGCGACGAGCGCTGCCGCGGCCGGCTGCATCTGCCGGAGCGGCGCGAGGCCTAGCACGCGCCCCGCGGCGTCGCGGGCCGCCCCTTCTGGACCCGGCCGGGATGGACTAGTATCCGGCCGAGCGAGGCGAGGGAGGGGCGCATGCACGTCAGGGAGATTCTTCGCATCAAGGGACACCGGCTGCTGTCCATCGAGTCGCAGGCGCGGGCGGCCGAGGCGGTGGCCATGATGGCGGCGCAGAACCTGGGCTCGCTCGTCGTTGCCGACGCCGGCCGCATGGTCGGGCTGCTGACGTTCCGCGAACTCCTGCAGGCGGTCGCGGCGCGCGATGGGGCGCTGGGCGAGTTGCAGGTCGCCGAGGTGATGATCCGCGACCCGGTGACCGTGGAGCCCGACATGGAAGTCGACGACCTGCGGCGCACGATGCTTTCCACGGGGGCGCGCTATCTGCCGGTGCTCCAGGGCGAGCGGCTGCTCGGCGTGCTCTCGTTCCGCGACGTCGCCAAGGCCGTGCTCGAGGCGCAGGAGTTCGAGAACCGCATGCTCAAGGGCTACATCAAGTCGCCGCCGGCATGATGGTCGCGCCCGGCCCCGCTCGGCGCCGGCCTTGAAACGGCGCGGCTTCCTTGGCGCCGCAGCGAGCGCGGCGCTTTCCGGCTGCGGCTTTTCGCTCGAGCAGGGCGTGTGGAATCCCTGCCGCGCGAGCCTGCCGCCGTCGCTCGCCGGGCACGAGCTGGTGCGGGCGGCGTGGCAGGGCATCGATCCGCAGAACGTCTGGGACGCGCACGCGCATCTCGTAGGGACGGGGGACTCGGGCAGTGGCGTCACCGTCCATCCGCGCATGGAAAGTCTCCTGAATCCCGCCGAATTCGCGCGCCGCCTGTTCTTTCTCAATGCCGGGTGCGCGCACGAAGCGCCCGGGCAGGTGGACCGCGCCTATGTCGAGCGCATCCACAATCTGCTCGACGGCCTGCGGCCGGGCGTGAAGGTCTTGCTGTTTGCGTTCGAGCGCGCGTACGCGGAGAACGGCCAGGCCGACGCCGAGCGCACGAGCTTCCACGTGCCCGACCGTTATGCGCGCGACGTCGCGCGCGCGCATCCGCGCTACTTCGAGTGGGCAGCGTCGATTCATCCGTATCGCGCCGATTGCGTCGAGGCGCTGGAATGGGCGGCCGCGAACCGCGCGCGGGCGGTGAAGTGGCTGCCGGCTGCGATGGGCATGGACCCCGGCTCGCCGCGCTGCGACCGGTTCTACGCCGCGCTCGCGCGCCTGGACCTGCCGCTCATCTCCCACGCCGGGGAGGAACGCGCGGTGCTGGGCGCCGACGCGCAGCCGCTCGGCAATCCCCTGCGCTTGCGGCGCGCGCTGGATCAGGGCGTGCGCGTGGTGGTCGCGCATTGCGCGTCGATGGGCGCGGATCTCGATCTCGATCGCGGCGCGTCCGGCCCCCCCGTGGAGAGTTTTGCGCTGTTCGCGCGCCTCATGGACGAGGCGCGCTACCGCGGCCGGCTGTTCGGCGACATCTCCGCGATGACGCAGCGCAACCGGGCGGGCCCGGCGCTGCTGCGCGTGATCGAGCGCGAGGACTGGCACGATCGCCTGCTCAACGGTTCGGACTATCCGCTGCCCGGCGTGATGCCGATCTTCTCGGTCGATCACCTGGTGGCGATCGGCCTGGTGCCTGCGCAAGCGGGTCCCGTGCTCAAGGCGATCCGCGAGCACAACGTGCTGTTGTTCGATTTCGTCCTGAAACGCACGCTGCGGGCCGGGCCGAAGGCGCTCTCGCCCCGCATCTTCGAGACGCGCCGCTTCTTCGAGACGCTCAGGCGCTGAAGCCCAGGATCGCGGCAACGTCCGCCGGCGAGCGCGCAGCAAAGGCGCGCAGGCCCGCCCGGCGCGCGCCGGCGACGTTCGCGGGCGTGTCGTCGAAGAACGCGATGCGATGCGGCGGGGCGCCGATTTGCCGGGCGACGAAGGCAAATGCCGCGATGTCGGGTTTGCGCAGTCCGATCTCGCACGACAGGAAGACCGAGCGGAACGGCTGCAGCAGCGCCCCATGGCGCGCGGTCCAGTGCGTGCGATGCGCGGCGCTCGTGTTGGAGAACAGGTGAATCGGCCAGCGGCGGGCGGCCGCAGCGAGCATGTCGCGCACGCCCGGCATCTCGTCGCCGATGATCGCGTTCCAGCCGGCGAGCATCCGCTCCTCGGGCAGCTCGATCGCGAGCGCGCGCCGCAGTGCGGCGAAGTACCGGGCCGCGCTGATTTCGCCGCGCTCGTGCGCCGCGTAGGCCGCGTCGAAGGCAAAGCGCGCGGCGATCTCGCCGGGCGGCACGCCGGCGGCCGCGCCCCAGGCGGCGAAGGCGCGGCCGAAGTCGATCTCGATGAGCACGCCGCCGAGATCGAACAGCAGCACGTCGACGTCCGCGAGCGGCGAATCCTGCATGGCGCGCTATGCTAAGCTTTTTCGCATGAGCGGCAACTCGTTCGGCACGCTGTTCTGCGTCACCTCGTTCGGCGAATCGCACGGCCCGGCGTACGGCGGCGTGGTGGACGGCTGCCCGCCGGGCCTGGCGCTGTCGGCCGACGATCTGCAGCGCGAGCTCGATCGCCGCAAGCCGGGCACCTCNNGCGCGCTCCAAGGACTACGCCGCGATCGCGCAGACGTTCCGGCCGGGCCACGCGGATTACACGTATTGGCAGAAGTACGCGCGCCGCGACCCGCGCGGCGGCGGGCGCGCCTCGGCGCGCGAAACCGTGGTGCGCGTCGCGGCCGGCGCGATCGCCAAGAAATGGCTCGCCGAGCGGTACGCGGTTCGCGTGCGCGGGTACCTCGCGCAGCTCGGACCGATCCGGATCGCGCTGCGCGACTGGTCCGCCGTGGATGCGAATGCGTTCTTCGCCCCCGATCCGGCAGTGGTCGGCGAGCTCGAGGCCTTCATGGATGCGCTGCGCGAAAGCGGCGATTCCTGCGGCGCGCGGGTGAATGCCGTCGCGTCCGGGGTGCCGGTCGGCTGGGGTGAGCCGGTCTACGGCCGCCTCGACGCGGACATCGCGGCGGCGTTGATGTCGATCAACGCGGTGAAGGGCGTCGAGATCGGCGCCGGCTTCGCGGCCGTCGAGCAGCGCGGCAGCGAGCACGGCGACGAGATGACGCCGCAGGGTTTCCTCTCGAACCACAACGGCGGTGTGCTGGGCGGCATTTCGACGGGGCAGGACGTGACCGTTTCGGTCGCCCTCAAGCCGACGTCGAGCATCCGCCTGCCCCGGCGCACCATCGATGCGCGCGGCGCGCCCGCGGTCGTCGAGACGAAGGGGCGCCACGATCCCTGCGTCGGCATCCGCGCGACGCCGATCGTCGAGGCGATGCTGGCCTGCGTGCTGATGGATCACGCGTTGCGCCATCGCGCGCAATGCGGCGACGTCGAGCCGCCGACGCCGCCCGTCCCGGGACGCGCGAGCTAGGAAAACGCAACAAAATCAATTAGAGTACGGTTTCGGCGAGACGCCGCGAGAGGTCATGCCATGAGCGCGAAGGGCCAGCTGCTACAAGACCCGTTTCTGAACACCCTGCGCCGGGAGCACATCCCGGTCTCGATCTATCTCGTCAACGGGATCAAGCTGCAGGGCCAGATCGAGTCCTTCGATCAGTACGTCGTCCTGCTGAAGAACTCGGTGACGCAGATGGTGTACAAGCACGCCATCTCGACCGTCGTGCCGTCGCGCGCCGTCACCCTCGAGCCGGGCACGGAAGGTTGAAGCCGGCCGCTTGCTAGAGCGCGCCGCTGCCGTCGCTTCGGATCCCGGGGCGGCCGTTCTCGTCTGTCTGGATTTTGGCGACGACGCGTTTGCCGAGACCGTCGAGGAGTTCGTGCGCCTCGCGGAGAGCGCGGGCGCGCGGCGCCATGCGCTGGTGCACGGCGGGCGCAGCCATCCGGACGCGAAGTTCTTCGCCGGCAAGGGCAAGGTCGAGGAGATCGGCCGCGCGGCGGAGGCGCTGCGCGCGGCGTTCGTCATCTTCAACCACACGCTGACGGGCGCCCAGCAGCGCAATCTGGAACGCGAACTGGGACGCCGCGTGCTCGATCGCACCGAGCTGATCCTGGAAATCTTCGGCCAGCGCGCGCGCACCAACGAGGGCAAGCTGCAGGTGGAGCTGGCGCAGCTGGAGCACCAGGCGACGCGCCTGGTGCGCGGCTGGTCGCACCTCGAGCGCCAGCGCGGCGGCCTCGGCAAGACCGGCGGCCCCGGCGAGAAGCAGCTCGAGCTCGACCGCCGCTATCTCGGGCAACGCGTGCGTGTGCTGCGCACCAAGCTCGAGCAGCTGCGCCACCGGCGCGAGATCCAGCGGCGCGCAAGGGCGCGCGGCGACGTGCTGTCGGTGTCGCTCGTCGGCTACACCAATGCGGGCAAGTCCACGCTGTTCAATGCCCTCGCCAAGGCGCGCGCGTACGAAGCGGACCAGCTGTTTGCGACGCTGGACACGACGACGCGGCGGATCTTCATCCCGGATGCCGGCGAAGTCGTGCTGTCGGACACGGTGGGGTTCATCCGCGATCTCCCGCACGCGCTGGTGGCCGCGTTTCGGGCGACCCTGGAGGAGACGGTGCGCGCCGATCTGCTGCTGCACGTGGTGGACACGGCGTCCGCGGCGCGCGCGCGGCAGATCGACGATGTCAATGGGGTCCTGGCGGAAATCGGCGCCGAGCGCATCCCACAGCTGCAGGTGTGGAACAAGTGCGACCTGTCCGGCCTCGCGCCGGGCGTCGAGCGCGATGAATATGGTAGGATTTGTCGCGTTTTCTTGAGCGCGCGCACTGGCGCGGGGCTCGGCGGGCTGCGCGAGGCGTTGTCGGAAGCGGCCCGCGAGCGCCGGAGCGTCCGGCAGGCCGCGCGACCACAGGCGATTTCGATCTGAGCCAACCCACATGTCGTTGAACGACCCCAACTGGGGGCGCGGTTCCCCGCGAGGTGGCGGGAATCAGGGCCCCCCCGATCTGGACGAGCTCTGGCGCAGCTTCAATCGCCGCATCGGCGAGCTGCTCGGGCGCCGCCGCGGCGGCGGCGGCGAGGGCGGGCCGCGGCCGCCGTCGGGCGCGCAGATCGGCGGCGGTGCGGGCCTGATCGCCGGCATTGCGCTGGCCGTCTGGCTGGCCAGCGGCTTCTACATCGTCGTCGAAGGCCAGCGCGGCATCGTGCTGACGTTCGGCAAGTTCGCGCGCGATACGGGGCCCGGACTGCGCTGGCGCGTGCCCTGGCCGATCGAGTCGCACGAGATCGTCAACCTGTCGCAGGTGCGCACCCTGGAGGTCGGCTACCGCAACAGCGTCAAGGCGCGCCAGCTCAAGGAATCGCTCATGCTGACCGACGACGAGAACATCGTCGATCTGCAGTTCGCGGTGCAGTACGTGGTGCCGGAGCCGCGCGACTTCCTGTTCAACGTGCGCAGCCCGGACGACACCGCGCGGCAGGTTGCGGAAACGGCGATGCGCGAGGTGATCGGCAAGGCGCGCATGGACGCCATCCTCTACGAATCGCAGGACGTGATCGGCACCAAGGCGCGCGACCTCATGCAGGTGATCCACGACCGCTACAAGACGGGCATCCAGGTGAGCACGGTGACGATCCAGAACGCGCAGCCGCCCGAGCAGGTGCAGGCCGCGTTCGACGACGCGGTCAAGGCGGGGCAGGACCGCGAGCGGCAGAAGAACGAAGGCCAGGCCTACGCCAACGACGTCATTCCCAAGGCGCGCGGCACGGCGTCGCGCCTGCTGCAGGAGGCCGAGGGCTACAAGCAGCGCGTCATCGCGAACGCCGAAGGCGACGCCTCGCGCTTCAAGCAGGTGCTCGCCGAGTATTCCAAGGCGCCGGCGGTGACCCGGGAGCGGATCTACATCGAGACGCTGCAGCAGATCCTGAGTTCGACCTCCAAGGTGATGATGGACTACAAGGGCACGGGCAACCTCCTGTACCTGCCGCTCGACAAGCTGATGCAGTCCTCGGGCGGCGCGACCGCGCTGCCGGACGGGCTGTCGACGGCGCGCGGCGCGCCGGCGGCCGAGCCGGCTGCGCCGGCGGACAGCGGCGCGCGCTCGCGCGACACGCTGCGTCCGCGCGAGCGGGGAGACCGGCAATGAAGGCGCTCGGACCCGTCGTCGCCGGCCTGATCGTGCTCGCGCTGCTGGCGAGCGGCACGCTGTTCACGGTCGATCAGCGGCAGAACGCCATCGTCTTCCAGCTCGGCGAGGTGAAGGACGTGGTGACGACGCCGGGCCTGCACTTCAAGCTCCCGCTGCTGCAGAACGTGCGCTATTTCGACATGCGCATCCTCACCTACGACGATGCCGAGCCGCTGCGCTTCCTCACCTCCGGCAACCGGCCGGTGCTGGTCGACTCGTTCGTCAAGTGGCGGATCGTGGACGTCAAGCAGTACTACGTCTCGGTGCAGGGCGACGAGTTCCGCGCGGCGACGCGCATCCGGCAGACGATCTCCGGCGGCCTGCGCGAGGAATTCGGCGCGCGCTCGGTGCACGACGTCGTCTCGGGGGAGCGCGACACGATCATGAACCGCGTGCGCGAGAAGGCCGACCAGGACCTGCGCCGCATCGGCGTGGAGATCGTCGATGTCCGGCTGAAGCGCGTCGATCTGCCCCAGGAGGTGAGCGAGTCGGTCTACCGCCGCATGGAGGCCGAGCGCAAGCGCATCGCCAATGAGCTGCGCTCCACGGGCTCGGCGGAGGCGGAGAAGATCCGCGCCGACGCCGACCGGCAGCGCGAGGTGATCCTCGCCGAAGCCTACCGCGACGCGCAGCGCACCAAGGGCGAAGGCGACGCCAAGGCGGCCGGCACCTATGCCCAGGCGTTTTCGCAGAACCCCGAGTTCTACGCTTTCTATCGCTCGATGGAGGCGTACCGCGCGACGTTCCGCGGCAAGTCCGACGTGCTGCTGGTCGACCCGAGCTCCGATTTCTTCCGGTACCTGAAGGACGCCACCGGCAAGGCCGGCGGCAAGAAATGAGCGCCGCCACCGGCGAGGCCGGTGGCCGGGATTGAGGCACGATGGGCAAGACGTTCCTCATGGCGTTCGCGCTGATGCTCATCATCGAGGGTCTGCTGCCGTTCATCGCGCCCGGGATGTGGCGCGAGACGTTCCGTCGCATCATCCAGATGAAGGACGGCCAGATCCGCTTCTTCGGTCTCACGTCCATGGTCGTGGGCGTGCTGCTCCTGCTGCTGTCGCGCGCCTAGCCGCCATGCGCTGGCTGCTGCCCGAGCACATCGACGACATCCTNNGCGCTGCGCGGCTTCGAGCTCGTCATGCCGCCGCTGCTCGAGTACGTCGAATCGCTGCTGACCGGCACCGGGCGCGACCTCGATCTGCGCACGTTCAAGCTGGTGGACCAGCTCTCGGGGCGCATGATGGGCCTGCGCGCGGACATCACGCCCCAGGTCGCGCGGATCGATGCGCACCTGCTCAATCGCGCCGGCGTGACGCGCCTGTGCTACTGCGGCAGCGTGCTGCATACGCGACCGGCCACGATGGCGGCGACGCGCGAGCCGGTGCAGATCGGCGCGGAGCTTTACGGCGCGGCCGGGGTCGGCGCGGATCTCGAGATCCTCGGCCTGCTGTGCGAAACGCTCAAGCTCGCGCGCGTGCGCGGCGCGCGCGTCGGCATCGGTCACGTGGCGGTATTCCGCTCGCTGGTGCGTGCGGCGTCGCTCGACAGCGAGCGCGAGGGCGAGCTGTTCGAGGCGCTGCAGAAGAAGGACGTGCCCGGGGTCGATGCGCTGACGCGCGGCCTGGCGGGTCGCACGCGCAAGGCCCTGCTGCTGCTGCCGGAACTCTACGGGGACGCGAGCGTGCTGGCGCGCGCCTCGCGGCAGCTTCCCCGGCTGCCGGCGCTGGTGCGCGCGCTCGAGACGCTGAAGCGGCTGGCACGCGCGTGCAGCGTGCCGGCGAGCTTCGATCTTGCCGAGCTGCGCGGCTACCACTACCACTCGGGCGTCGTCTTCGATGCCTGGTGCGACGGCGTCGCCGGGCCCGTGGCGCGCGGCGGCCGCTACGACGACGTCGGCCGCGCGTTCGGCCGCTCGCGTCCGGCGACCGGGTTTTCCATCGATTTGCGCGAACTGGCCGCGGCGAGCGCCCTGCCGGCCTGGGGCGCGCGAAGGAAACGCAGAACATGAGCGTCAGCGCACGCAACGTCGTCGTCATCGGCACGCA
>DKBI01000162.1 GCA_002451175.1 Betaproteobacteria bacterium UBA6904 | reverse complement strand
CTTGACGACGAAGTCGTTGACGGCCTCGAGCCGCTTGGCATTCAGGTTCGCGCTCACCTCAGGCCGCCTTCCGCTGCGCGCTCCGGCAGCCCGGGCCGGCGTGCGTCATCTCGAGGAGAAACTTCTGCATGTCCCAGGCCCCGGTNNCGCGCAGGTCGGCCTCCTCGCCGTTGGCCGTGAACGTAATGCAGTCCATCGGGCAGATGTCCACGCAGGCGTCGCATTCGATGCACAGCGACCCGGCAAAGACGGTCTGCACGTCGCAGTTGAGGCAGCGCTGCGCCTCCTTCCAGGCCGTCGCCGCGTCGAAACCGAGTTCGACCTCGGCCTTCACGTCGCGCAGCGTCTCCTTCGCGTCGCGCCACGGCACCTTGTAGCGTGCGTCGGGATGCACCTCGTTGTCGTAGCTCCATTCATGGATGCCCATCTTCTGCGACTGGAGCTCGACCTGCGGCGCCGGGCGCTCCGCCGGCACCTCGCCGGACAGGAGCCGGTCGATCGACACCGCGGCCTCGTGGCCGTGGGCCACTGCCCAGATGATGTTCTTCGGNNTCAATGCCGCAGTCCGGCTCGATCCAGGGAAAGGCGTTCTCCTGCCCGACGGCGACGAGCACGTCGTCGCACTCGAAATGCTGGTCCGGCTCGCCGGTCGGCACGAGGTTGCGGCGGCCCTTGTCGTCGTACACGGCCTTGACCTTCTCGAAGGTCATGCCCGACAGCCGGCCCTCGCGCAGCGTGAATTCCTTCGGCACGAGATAGTTGAGGATCGGGATGCCTTCATGCATCGCGTCCTCCTTCTCCCAGGGGCTCGCCTTCATCTCCTCGAACCCGGAGCGCACGATCACCTTCACGTCCTCGCCCCCGAGGCGCTTGCTGGTGCGGCAGCAGTCCATGGCCGTATTGCCGCCGCCGAGCACGATGACGCGCTTGCCGATGCGGGCGACGTGGCCAAACGACACCGACGACAGCCAGTCGATGCCGACGTGAATGTTCGCCGCGGCCTCGCGGCGTCCCGGAACGTCCAGGTCGCGCCCGCGCGGCGCGCCGGTGCCGACGAAGATCGCGTCGTAGCCGCCGGCGAGCAGCGTCTTCATCGAGTCGATGCGCGTGCCGCCGCGGAACTCCGCCCCCAGCCCGAGCGCGTAGCCCACTTCCTCGTCGATCACTTCCTCGGGCAATCGAAAGCGCGGAATCTGCGAGCGGATCATGCCGCCCGCCCTCGCGTCGCCATCGAACACGGTCACGTGGTAGCCGAGTGGCGCGAGATCGCGCGCCACCGTGAGCGACGCAGGGCCGCCGCCGACGCACGCCACGCGCTTGCCGTTCTTGCGCTGCGCCGGTTTCGGCAGCTGCGCGCGGATGTCGCCCTTCAGGTCGGCCGCGACGCGCTTCAGGCGGCAGATCGCCACCGGTTCGGCACGCGGCGCATTCTGGTCTTCGACCCGCCCGCGCCGGCAGGCCGGCTCGCAGGGCCGGTCGCAGGTGCGACCGAGGATGCCCGGGAAGACGTTCGACTTCCAGTTGACCAGATAGGCGTCAGCATAACGCCCTGCGGCGATCAAGCGGATGTACTCGGGGACGGGCGTATGGGCCGGGCAGGCCCACTGGCAATCTACGACTTTGTGAAAATAGTCGGGATTTCGGATATTGGTCGGCTGCAACTCCTTGCTCCTTGGCGGCTTCTTTTGGATCGAGCCTCTTTAACGTGCGATTAACTGTTTAGTTTACTACCGCCCCGGAACCCCGCAAAGCCTTAATTTTCAAAACCCTACGGCGAGCGTGGCGGCGCGCTATCCTATACGAATATGCGCTCTCAACTCGATTCCCTTCGGCAGCATTCGGTGGTCGTCGCCGACACCGGCGATATCGACGCCATCGCGCGCTGGAAACCCCAGGACGCCACGACCAACCCGTCCCTGCTGCTGGCCGCGGCGCAGGATCCCCGCTATCGGCATCTCGTCGATGGCGCCTCGCAGCGCGCCGCGGGCGACGCCGAGGCGCTCATGGAGGAACTGTTCGTCGCGTTCGGCTGCGAGATCCTGAAGCACATCGCCGGGCGTGTATCGACCGAGGTCGACGCACGCCTGTCGTTCGACCGGGAGGGCACGCTGCGCAAGGCCCGCCGGCTCGTTCGCCGCTACGAAACGGCGGGCGTCGGCCGCGACCGCGTGCTGATCAAGGTCGCCAGCACCTGGGAGGGAATCCGCGCCGCCGAGCAACTCGAGCGCGAAGGCATCCACTGCAACCTGACGCTGCTGTTTTCCTTCGCGCAGGCCGTGGCCTGCGCCGATGCCGGCGTGACGCTGATTTCGCCGTTCGTCGGCCGCATCTACGACTGGCACCGCGCGGCGCGCAAGGTGGAGGACATCCCGCTCGCCGAGGATCCGGGCGTCGCCTCGGTCACGCGCATCTACCGCTATTACAAGAAATTCGGCTACGCGACGCAGGTGATGGGCGCGAGCTTTCGCAAGACCGGGCAGATCGTCGAACTCGCGGGCTGCGATCTGCTCACGATCGCGCCGGATCTCCTCGAGCAGCTGGCGCGCGCCGCAGGCGAGGTGCCGCGGCGGCTGTCGGTGGCCGACGCGCAGGCGCAGCCGCTGGAGCGGGTGCCGCTCGACGAGGCGGCGTATCGCTGGCTGCACAACGACGACGCGATGGCCGTGGAAAAACTCTCCGACGGGATCCGGCGCTTCCACGCCGACGCGCAGAAGCTGGCGCAGTTCGTCGGCTCGCTCGCGCCGGCGGGGCGCCGCGTCGCATGAGCGTGCAGGTCGCGTTCGAGTCGCGCGCCGGCGGGCGCGTCGCGCGCGTGACGATCGATAACCCCCGCCGTCACAATCTGCTGGACCGTGCCACGCTGGCGTCGCTCGCGGGCGCGCTGCGCGACGCGCAATCCGCCGCCGCGGCGCGCGCGGTGGTGATCGCCGGCGCGGGCGAAAGGACCTTCATCGGCGGCGCGCATCTCGACGAGCTCGCGGCGCTCGATCCGGTGAGCGCGCGCGGGTTCATCACGCTCGTGCACGACGCCTGTGCGGCAGCGCGCGAGGGTTCGCTGCCGGTGATCGCGCGCATCCAGGGTCATTGCATCGGCGCCGGGCTGGAGCTCGCGGCCGCCTGCGATCTGCGCGTCGCCGCCGAGACCGCGACCTTTTCCATGCCGGAAGTGCGCCTCGGGATTCCCTCCGTCGTCGAGGCCGCGCTGCTGCCCCGGCTCGTCGGCGCCGGCCGCGCGCGCTGGCTCGTCATGACGGGCGAGGCCATCGGCGCCGCGCAGGCGCTCGACTGGGGATTGGTGGACCGGGTCGTGCCGGCGGCGCAACTCGACGCCGCGGTGAACGCCGCGCTCGATGCGCTCCTCGCCGGCAGCGACGCCGCGCTGCGGGCGCAGAAGCGCCTCTGCAAGCTGTGGGAAGAAGCGCCGCTCGACGCCTGCGTGCGCGCGAGCATCGACGAATTCGCGCGCGCCTACGAGAGCGGCGAGCCCGCGCGGCGCATCGCTGCGCTGCGCGGGACCGGGCGGACGCGCACGCCATGAGCGCCTCCGACGAAGTCTTCGATCTCGTCGCCTCGGTGTTCAGCGTGCTCTCCGAGCCGACGCGCCTGCGCATCATGCACGCCCTCTGCGAAGAGGAGAAAACCGTCTCGCAGATCGTCGCGGAAGTCGGCGCCACGCAGACCAACGTCTCGCGCCATCTCAACCTCATGCACCGCAGCGGCGTGCTGGCACGCCGCAAGGCGGGGAGCCAGGTGCACTATCGCGCGGCCGATCCGGCCATGGTGGAGATCTGCCGCAGCGTCTGCAACCGCATCGCAGCGCAGATGGACGACCGCACCCCGCTGCGCCGCGAACTGCGTCGCCTGATGCCGCGCCGTGCGCCGCGCGTCAAAGAACCGTGAATTTCTCCGTGGACTCGTTGTAGCGCACGAGCGCGTACCACAGGGCGAGCATTGCGGCACTCACGGCGAGCGCCCAGCCCCAGCCATCCAGCATCACCGGCAGATACGCCTGAAAGCCGAGGCGCGTCTCCTCGATCTCCTCCAGTGTCATCTCCTTCACGATCAGCCCGGTGCGCTTCAGCAGCCCGCTCGCGATGGAGCCCGACCACGCGAAGAAGAACATGGCCACCCACAGCTTCACGTGGCCCTCGCCCATGCGCCAGAGTCCGCCCGAAGCGCAGCCGCCCGCGAACACCATGCCGACGCCGAACGCGAGTCCGCCGGCCAGCGAGCCGAGCCAGAACGTCGCGGGGATGGCGACGTAGGGGTCGAGGACGTTCGCCTTGAAGAGCAGTGCAGCGAGCGGAATGCCGACCGCGAGCCCGACCATGACCGCCTTGGTCATCTCGCCCTCCGCGGTCATGAACGGCTCGCGAAACGCGCGCGCGAAGCACAGGCGCGAGCGATGCATGATGAAGCCGATCGCGAATCCGGCGACGACGATTACCGCGCGCCCGGCAATGCGCTCGTCCGCCGACCCGTACCAGCGGGCCGTCCACGCGAGGATGCCAAGCAAGAGTCCGAGTCCGAGCCACGGGTAGAGGGTGACCCATCCCGCGGGCGCCGGGCGCGTCGGCGGCGCCTGCATGCCCCAGGTCAGGTGCTCGAGCGTCCAGGACAGCAGCTTCAGGCCGATCACAGCGCCCCCCAGCAGGCCTGCCCACATCGCCCAGCCCGCCGGCGACGAATGGATCAGGGGTGTGAAGAACCCGCCAGTCGTGCAGCCGCCCGCAAGCGTCGCGCCCAACCCCATGAGACTGCCGCCCAGCCCCGCCCAGACGTACTCCAGGCGCGGCGGACGGCTGATCTGGAACTGGCGCGACAGCAGCGCCGCGCAAAACGCGCCGAGCACGAGCGTGATGTTCATGAGCGACATGCGGTGCCACAGCGGCCCGTCGAGGGATTCGGGCAGTTGCAGCACGCCGCCCAGGCCGATGGTCTGGTTGAACCAGTCGCCCCACAGCTTCAGCCCGCCGAATACGCCCCAGAACAGTCCTGTGCTCATCAATCCGAGGATGACGAGCACGAGCAAGATGCTGCCGAGATACGGCGACCAGCCCTCTACGAACACGGCCTCGTAGTCCGCCCTGAAGCCGGCACGCCAGGCGGGCTGCGCACCCGTCGCGGCTGCGCTGCGGTCCGCGGTCGTCGTCGTCATGGCATCAGCTGCAGCTCGCCGGAGAGTCACCGTCCTTCGCGCCTTTCAGCATGAAGGCCTTGATGTCCTCGAACAGCTGATCCTCCGGCACCTCCAGGTATTTCTCGGCGGCCTTGTTGGTTGCCTTGACGCTCGCGCGGTACTCGCGACTGACGTATTTCTTCAGCGGCTCCTTGCCCTTGGCGTGCTTGTCGGCGTTCAGGTAGGCCGTCCACTCGGCCATCGTGCGCCCGTTCGGCGCGATCGCCCCGCCCGCCTTCGCCGTGTGGCACTCCGTGCACACTCGCTGGTAGTACACGCGCCCGCGTTTCCAGTCGCTGCCCGCCGCCTGCGCGTCGAGCGCCTGCAGGCCGAGCCCGAGTGCGGAGATCGCAACCAGATGCAGCATGCGGTTCGTCATGGTGTGGCTCCTTGTGCGGAAGAGGATTCTCGCGGCGCGGCGGCCGCATCATCGGCGGGGGCCTCCTCGAGGTCTTCCCAGCCGGTGATCATGGCCTTCACGTGCGCGAGCGGCGTGTGGCCCGCGGTCGCGAGATAGACGTGGCCGATGAGGAAGGCGAGCATGAGGAACGCCATGCCCGTGTGCACGAGCGCGATGACGCCCAGCGACAACCCGCCCGGCCCTGCGATCCCGGCGGCCACGAGCTCGTTGTAATAGAGATAGGCCAGACCGCTCGCCCAAACCAGCGGATTGATGAGCACCTTGACGAGGAGGTAGGCGAGCCGCTGCAGCGGGTTGTGCTTGCTGAGGCGCGTCTTGCGGAACGGATGCGGCGCATCCGTGAAGATGCCGGAGACGTAGTACGTCACCATGGCGTCGAGCCTTTCCGTCGTCGGGATGTACTGGCGCCACTCGCCGGTCGTGAAGTGCCAGAAGATCGCGAACACCCACAGACCGATCAGGGCCCAGGCCGCCTGGGTGTGCAGCGTCGCGGCGCGTTCCCAGCCGGCCAGCCGATAGCTGCCGTGGACTTCGAACCCGGTCACCAGCAGCGCGATGATCAGCGCCGCCTGCGCCCAGTGCCAGAACCGCTCGAACCGCTTGAAGATGTAGACGCGCGACACGCGATCACCCTTTCCGCCGCCGTGATGCCAGCAGGCGCGCGACGCCATGGATCGCAGCACCTGCGAGCGCGAGGACTACCAGCGCCGCGCCGATCAACTCCAGCCAGGCCGCGTGGTCACCAGGGCGTCCCGGGATGTAGACCCCCGACACCTTGTCGAGCCGGCCGCGTGCCGCATGGCAGTCCGCGCAGCCGAGTGCCTTCTTCGCCGGCGCCACCATGTGCGTGATCGGCCACATGCTCTCGGTCTCGACGAAGTCCACCGTGCCGGAGAACGGCGCACCGACCGACGCCATGCCCACCGCCACCGCCTTCTCCCAGTTGAAGTTCGCCCAGAACGCGGTATCGTCGGTGCCCGCCATGTGCAGCACGGCCAGCGTCTTGTTGACCGGATCGTAGGCCTGCTTGCCGCGGAACACCTTCACCGGCCAGATCATCGAGGCGCCGTCGTCGGCGCTGCCTTCGAAGTGACTGATGCGCGTCGGCAGGGGGCCCTTCTCCACCCGGTCGCCGAGCAGCGTGTAGGTCACCTTGCCGTTGAACCAGACGTACTCGGGTATCACGTTCTCGGCGAGCCCGAAGGTGCCCTTCGCCGCGGTGTACACGACGCGGCCCTTCGCGTCCTTGCGCACCATCGGCTTGCGGTCGGCGGTCATCATGCCCGCCGTGGACCAGTCCCACGAGGTCTTGGTCGCCACGCCGCCGCGCGCGTAGGCCGGCACGTGACATGTCTGGCAGGCGATGCGGTCGGTGTGGTCATTGAGCTTGGCGACCGCGGGCTTGTGCGGTGTCTGCCCATGGCAGGCCTGGCAGGTCGTCGGATTGGTCTTGTAGTGCTTGCCGCGCAGGCGCGCGCTGCCGCGGTCCACCGCGGTCGGCGCGTAGCGACTGCCCGGGACCTGGTGGCCCTGCGTCATGTGGCAGGTCGCGCACGTGAAGTTGTTGCCGAGCGCGTCCATGTGCACGTCGAGGTCCCGGTCGGGCGACGCGAGGGAGCTGTCGAGGTCGCCGTGCTTCACGCCGTCGCCGCCGCCGCCATAGAAATGGCACGCGCCGCAGGTGTCACGGCTCGTCTTGGCGACCTCCTGCGCGATCGGCCGGAGTTTGACGCCCTTCACCAGGTTGCCAGAGCCGGGCGGGAACTCGGTGTCCTTCGTGACGACCTGGCCGGCGAATCCCGGCGCCTTGCGATAGTTGCCGGTGGTGTCGTGGCAGACGAGGCAGTCCACGTTCTCGTCGACGTTGAAATCGAAGCTCGCGTCCCTCCAACCGTAGCCGATATGGCAGGTCGTGCAATAGGCGTAGTTCGATGCAACCGAGGTGCAGAAATTGTTGATCACGTTCTGCTTGCCGAGGCGCCGCCCGTCGGGATTGAGGTACTCCCAGCGCCAGTGCTGGGTGAGCCGCAGTTGCTTCGCCGCCTCGGTATGGCAGGTCAGGCATGCGCGCGTGACCTCGGGCCCGGATGCGAAGTCCTGCTGCAGCACCTTGAACTTGGTGTGATCGGAGGTGGACCTGAGCAGCTTTGCGGACGCACCGTCGCCTTCCGCGCACACGCTCGAGGCCGCGAGCAGCAGCGCGATGGCCGCGAAGCAGCGAACGACGGCGTGCGGTGGCTTGACCATGTTGTGGCGACCCGTCCTGGCGGGCCGCTCGTGGCCGCCCGCAAGGCACGTGCTCTCAGGCTAGCTGGACTCGCGCGCACGGGCTTGATGATCGTCAAGATATGCGCATATACGCATATCTTGAGGCCGCCGAAGCGCATGCCGCGCCCGAACGCATCGCGGGACCGACCATTGATCCGGGTCAAATCCGGGGTCTGACCCCCGGGCTATAAGACGGTGCGATGGCGCGCATCGTCATCATCGGCAGCGGTGCCTCGGGCTTGCCCGCGGCGCACGAGCTGGCCGAATCCGCACGGCCGGGAGAACAGATCACGGTGGTCTCCGGCCAAAGCACTTTTCGCGCCGGTTCCGCGACGCCCTGGCTTTCCGCCCGGGACAGTACCGGCTTCGACCTCGCCCGCAACCTCGGGCGCAAGGGGGTCGACTTTTCCGCAGCGGGTGCCCGGCGCCTCGATCCCGGGCGCAACCAGCTCGAGCTGGCCGACGGGCAGCGCCTCGATTACGACATTCTCGTGATTGCCGCGGGCCCGCAGCCCGCGTTCGACGAAATCCCCGGCCTCGGCCCCGAGGGCTACACGCACTCGCTCTGCCACGCCGACCACCTGCATGGCTGCGTGCAGGACTGGAACCGCTTCATCGCGGAGCCCGGGCCGATCGTCGTCGGCGCCGTGCAGGGGGCCTCGTGTTTCGCGCCCGCCTACGAAAGCGCCTTCCTCATGGACGCGGAGCTGCGCCAGCACGCGCTGCGCGAGCGCGTGCCGATGACCTTCGTCACCGCGGAGCCGTACGTCGGCCATCTCGGGGTGGACGGCATCGGCGAGTCGCGCGAGCGCATCGCAGCGGCCTTGCGCGAGCGCGACATTGCCTGGATCGCCAACGCGCACGTCGACCGCGTCGAGAGCGGCGTCATGCACGTCACCGAGCACGCCGCCGGGGGACGCGCGGCACGCCAGCACGCCCTGCCCTTCCGTTACTCGATGATGATGCCGCCGTTCCGCGGCATCGACGCCGTCGCAGGGATCGAAGGCCTGGCCAACGAGCGCGGATTCATTCTCGTGGACGACTGCCTGCGCAATCCCCGCTACCGGAACATCTACGCGGCGGGCGCTACGGTGGCGAGCGCGGCATGCGCGGCAGCCGGCGAGCACAAGACCGCCTACATGATCGACGCGATGGTGAATGCCGTCGCGCGAAACATCCGCGACCAGCTCGACGGACGCGAGCCCGAGGCGAGACCGACGTGGAACCCCGTGCGCGTGGCCGATCTCGGCGCCGCGGGGCTTGCGTTCGTCGCGGATCCCGAGGGCGCGCTGCAACCCGCACACGGCGCCGGCGCAGGCGACTGGGTGCACATGTCGCGCTGTTCCGCGTGCGACGTCGGCAGCGTGCCCGGATCGCCGGAGGCGAAGCCGATCCATTTGCGCTAGATCAATGGCTCTGCTGCACCGCAACGCTACTTTCAACCAGGGGTTCCCAAGCATGCCAAGCGACACGCTGTCGAGGTTCGAAATCGTCACCCGGGAAGACTTCTCGGACGTCACCTATCTGCTGGAGGTGCGCCATCCGCTGATGGCGAAGGCCGCCCGCCCCGGGCA
>DKBI01000334.1 GCA_002451175.1 Betaproteobacteria bacterium UBA6904 | reverse complement strand
CTGCCTCTGGTGGAAGGCACCTCCGTCAATACGAAGTACGGCATGGTCAAGACCGACCACATCCTGTTCATCGCCTCCGGTGCCTTTCACCTGGCCAAGCCGAGCGACCTCATTCCGGAGCTGCAGGGGCGCTTTCCGATCCGCGTCGAGCTCGACGCGCTGGGCGTCGACGATTTCGTGCGCATCCTGACGGCAACCGACGCCAACCTGGTTCAGCAGTACGAGGCGCTGCTGGCGACCGAGGGCGTGACGCTGGCGTTCGCCGAGCCGGCTATCCGGCGCCTTGCCGAGATTTCGCACGCGGTCAACGAGCGGACCGAAAACATCGGTGCCCGCCGCCTGTACACGGTGATGGAAAGGCTGCTGGAGGACATCTCGTTCGAGGCGGGACGCCGCGGGGAGCAGCGCCTCCACATCGACGCCGACTACGTCGATGCGCGGCTTGCCAGTTTGGCGGGCGACGACGACCTAGCGCGCTACGTGCTCTGATCGAGCCAGCCTTCGGGCGAGGCAGGCGCGGCACAGGCAACCCTCCCCCGCCGCCGGCTTCGGCAGCGNNCACAGCGCACCTCCCCGGGCCGGGTCTCGATCGGCGCCGGTCCCGAGGTAGCGGTGGGGGGCTTGAAAACCATGCGACGCGCTCCATTTTACGGTTACCGCATTCACAAGGAGATTGCTATGGCGACCATCAGCCGTTACGACCCGTTCAACGATCTGGTGAACGATTTGTTCAAGGGCTTCCTCGTCCGCCCGGTCGGCGTCGACAGCCGCGCGAACCTCGCCGCGGACGGGCCGCGCATGAGCGTGGAGATATCCGAAAGGAACGGCCTCTATCTCGTCACCGCGGAGATTCCTGGCGTGCGCAGGGAAGACATCGAGGTCACGATCGACGGGGCGCAGGTGACGCTCGGCGCGGAGGTGAGGCGCGAGCGCGAAGCGACCGCAGACGAGCGCTTGCTGCACTCCGAGCGCAGCTACGGCAAGTCGCGCCGCAGCTTCACGCTGCCGCAGGAAGTCGACGAGGCGCAGGCCGAGGCGAAGTTCCGCGACGGCGTTCTGGAGCTGACGCTGCCGAAGAAATCGGCGGCAGCGCGCAAGCAGATCACCATCCAGTAATTCGTCCGCTGCGGCGGGTGCCCGGGGCCGGCGCGCGAGCGCCGGCCCTTTTTCTTGATTAGAATCGCAGCGCCATGAACACCCGAGCGCAGGCCGGGAGCGGGGCGGTCGACCAGGCGCGCATCCTCGCCGAGGCGCTGCCCTACATCCAGCGGTTCCACGGCAGGACCATCGTCATCAAGTTCGGCGGCAACGCCATGATCGACGAGGCCCTGAAGGGCGCGTTCGCCCGTGACGTGGTGCTGCTCAAGCTCGTCGGCATGAACCCCGTCGTCGTGCACGGCGGCGGCCCGCAGATCGAGCAACTTCTCTCGCGGCTGGGGATGAAGGGCGAGTTCGTGCAGGGCATGCGCGTCACCGATGCGCAGACGATGGACGTCGTGGAGATGGTGCTCGGCGGCCAGGTCAACAAGGAGGTGGTGGAGCTGATCAATCAGGCGGGCGGCAAGGCCGTCGGGCTGACCGGGCAGGATGGCGCGCTGATCCGCGCGCGCAAGATGCTCGTGCCGAGCGAGATCAACAAGGACGAGCGGCTCGACATCGGTCAGGTTGGCGAGATCGAGTCGATCGACCCGGGGGTGATCTCGGCACTGGAGCACAACGGTTTCATTCCCGTGGTCGCGCCGATTGCGACGGGCTCCGATGGCACCACGTACAACATCAACGCCGACCTGGTGGCGGGCAAGCTCGCGGAGGTGCTGCGCGCTGAGAAGCTGGTCGTCCTGACGAACACCCCGGGCGTTCTCGACAAGAACGGCAAGCTGCTATCGGGCCTGACGCCGCGCAAGATCGACGATCTGGTCGCCAAGGGCGTGATCTCCGGGGGCATGTTGCCGAAGATTGCGTCCGTGCTCGACGCGGCGCGCGCCGGGGTTCGGGCGTGCCACATCATCGACGGCCGGGTGCCTCACGCGCTGTTGCTCGAAGTGCTGACGGACGCGGGCATCGGCACGGTGATCCGCTCCAAATAGAGGCTCAGGGGAACCGCAGGGTGCCCCCAGGCCTCTCGCGCCGACCCGAATCCTGATGCGTCTCTCGCGGCTACCGCCTTCACGGCGGGTGTGGATCTTCGATCTCGACAATACCCTGCATGATGCGCGGCCGCATATCTTCCCCTCGATGCACGTGCAGATGAATGAGTACCTGAAGCGCACGTTCAGCGTCGATGAGGCGGGGGCCAACGCGATGCGGCGAGGATTCTGGCTGCGCTATGGAACGACGCTGAAGGGCCTGATGCGCCACTACGGCACCGACCCGCGCAAGTTTCTCTGGGAAACGCACCAGTTTCCGGAACTGGCGGACATGCTGGTCCATGAAAACGCGGTGCGCCACGCGCTGGCGCGTCTTGGCGGCAAGAAGCTCGTGTTTTCGAATGCNNGTGTTGCTGCGCAACCACGACCTCGATCCGCACCGCTGCGCGCTCGTCGACGACGCGCTCGAGAACCTGCAGGCGGCGAAGCGCCTGGGCATGTCCACCGTGTGGGTCGGTCCCGGGGTCCTGCAGCGTCCGCGCTACGTGGATCTGCGGGTCTCGTCGGTGACCGAACTGCCGCGCTTCGTCTTTCGCCACGCGCACGAGTAGAATTTTCCGATGCCGCGAGTCAAGGGGGAGCGGAGACTGGAGATCCTGAAGGCGCTCGCGCAGATGCTCGAGCAGCCGAAATGGGAGCGCATCACGACGGCCGCGCTCGCGGACCGGCTCGACGTGTCGGAAGCCGCCCTCTACCGGCACTTTGCCTCGAAGGCGCAGATGTACGAGGGCCTGATCGAATTCATCGAGACCTCGGTCTTCACGCTCGCGAACCGCATCACGGCCGATGAAGACGACGGCGAGCGGCAGGCCGGCAAGCTGCTCGAGATGCTGCTCGCGTTCGCCGAGAAGAACCCCGGCATGGTGCGCGTCATGACGGGCGACGCCCTGGTGGGCGAGCACGAGCGGCTGCAGGCCCGCATGAACCAGTTCTTCGACCGCTTCGAGGCGACGCTGCGGCAGAGCCTGCGCCTGGCGGACCGCGCCGCCGCCGCCAGGGCCGGCGAGTCGGAGGCCGGCGCGCAGGCCGGCGCCATGTTGCGCTACGCGATCGGCTGTCTGCACCAGTATGCCAAGTCGGGGTTCACGCGCAGGCCCAGCGAGTCATTCGCCACGCAGGGGCGCTACCTTACGGCCTGAGCGCGGGCGCAGGCGCGGCGCGGGAAGACGTTGCGCCGTGACGCTCAGCCCGAGTGGCCGCCGCAGACGGCGCAGCCGGGATCCTTCGCCACTTTGACGGTCCGCCACTCGGCGCTCCGCGCGTCGAACAGCAAAAGCCGCCCGGCAAGCGTCTCGCCGATGCCGGCAACCAGCTTGATCGCCTCCATCGCCTGCAAGGTGCCGGCAATCCCGGTGAGCGGCGCAAACACGCCCATCACGGCGCATTGCACATCCTCGATTTCGCCGTCT
>DKBI01000333.1 GCA_002451175.1 Betaproteobacteria bacterium UBA6904 | reverse complement strand
AACGTCGGCAACCTCGTCTGCCCGGCCGCGTTCGATCTCGGCGAGACGCACAAAGTGCTCGTCCTGTCGGTGACCGAAGGCGACGACAAGCCGCTCAAGTATCCCGACCTGTTCCGCGCCTCGGCGCTGATGCTGCTCAACAAGGTCGATCTGCTGCCGCACGTCGATTTCGACGTTGCGCGCTGCGTCAGCTACGCCCGGCGCGTGAACCCGGCGATTCGCGTGATCGAGATCTCCGCGACACGGGGCACGGGGATGGCGGCGTGGCTGGCCTGGATCGCCGAGGGGCTTGGCCGCGCGGCGAAACCGCGAGGCGCAGCATGGACCGGGGCGTGACGCCGCTCGCCGAGCGCCGCGCCGTTCGCGTGCGGGGGGCCGTGCAGGGCGTCGGCTTCCGGCCGTTCGTCTGGCGGCTCGCCCACGAACTGGGCCTTTGCGGTTTCGTGTGCAACGACGCCGCGGGCGTCGCCATCGAGGTCCAGGGCGAGGCGCCCCGCATCGACCGGTTCCTCGCGCGTCTCGCTGCCGAAACCCCGCCCCTTGCGCGCGTGGACGCCATTGCCGCGCAGCGCGTGGCGGCGCGCCCCGCGCGCCGCTTCGTCATCGAACCGAGCCGCGCCGGGACGCCGCGCACCGGCATCGCCGCGGACACCGCCGTGTGCGACGCGTGCCTCGCGGAGCTGTTCGATCCGCGCGACCGGCGCCATCGGCACGCCTTCATCAACTGCACGCAGTGCGGGCCGCGCTACACGATCGCCGCGAACCTGCCGTATGACCGTGAACGCACCAGCATGCGCGCATTCGCCATGTGCGCGGCGTGCGCGGCCGAGTACGCGGATCCGGCGACGCGCCGCTTTCATGCCCAGCCAAACGCCTGCCCCGAGTGCGGGCCGCGGCTCGCGCTGTGCGACGCGCAGGGTGCGCCGCTCGGCGGCGGCGACGTCGTCGCGGCGGCGCTGGCGCGACTCGCGCGCGGCGAAATACTCGCCCTCAAGGGTCTCGGCGGCTACCACCTCGCGTGCAACGCGCGCGACGGCGCGGCCGTTGCGCGCCTGCGCCGCCGCAAGTCGCGCGAGGAGAAACCCTTCGCGGTGATGGCCGCCAACGCGGCGTCGCTCGAGACGCTGGTCGCCGTGAACGGCAAGGAGCGCGCGCTCCTGGAAGCGCGCGAGCGACCCATCGTCCTGCTGCGCAAGCGCCCCACCTGCGACACCGCGCTTCCCGGCGTGGCGCCGGGTCTCGGCTGGCTCGGTGCGCTGCTGCCCTATACGCCGCTGCAGTATCTGCTGTATCACGAGGCCGCGGGGCGTCCGGCCGGCACCGCCTGGCTCGCGCAGCCGCAGGGGCTTGCGCTCGTGATGACGAGCGCGAACCCGGGTGGCGAGCCGCTCGTGTCCTCGGAGCCCGAAGCCTTCGCGCGGCTCGCGGGCATCGCCGACGCTTTCGTCGTCCACGACCGCGCCATCGTCGTGCGCTGCGACGACAGCGTGCTGTCGGCGGATACGACGCAACCCGCGCTCGGCCCGGCGTTCATTCGCCGTGCGCGCGGCTTCACGCCGGTGCCCATCCGGCTGGCCGCGGCGGGCCCCTCGGTGCTCGCCGCCGGTGCGGATCTGAAGAACACCCTCTGCGTGACGCGCGGCGACGAAGCGTTTCTCTCGCAGCACGTCGGCGATCTCGACAACGCGCCCACCGCGCGGTCGCTCGAGGCCGTGGCGGAGCATCTGCTGCGCGTTCTCGCCGTCGAGCCGGAGGTCGTCGCGCACGACCTCCACCCCGATTACCAGAGCACGCGTTTTGCCGCGAGCCTCGCCCGCGAGCACGGCCTGCCCCTGCGCGGCGTTCAGCATCATCACGCCCACATCGCGGCGGTGGCGGCCGAGCACCGCGTGCGCGGCCCGGTGCTCGGCATTGCGCTCGACGGGTCCGGGCTGGGCACGGACCGAACCGCCTGGGGCGGCGAGCTGCTGCGGGTGGACGGGCCGGATTTCTCTCGCCTCGGCCACCTGCGCGCGCTTTGCCTGCCGGGCGGCGATCGCGCGGCCCGCGAGCCGTGGCGCATGGCAGCGGCGGCGCTGCACGCCCTAGGCCGCGGCGCGGAGATCGCTCGCCGCTTCGATTTCCCCGCNNCTGGGTGTGCGCGCGGTGAGCGCATTCGAAGGCCAGGCGCCGATGCTGCTCGAAGGCCTTGCGGAACAGCACGCACGCATCGCGCCGCTGGACGAGGGGTGGCGCGTGGACGGCGGCGTGCTCGATCTCCTGCCGCTCCTGGCGCAACTGGCCGACATGCGCGACGCCGCGCGGGGCGCGGCGCTGTTTCACGCCACGCTGGTGGATGCGCTTGCGGAGTGGAGCATCCGCACGGCGCGCGGCGCCGCGCTCGACACGGTCGCCTTCGGCGGCGGGTGTTTCATGAACCGCCGGCTCGCGAACGGGCTGCGCGATCGCGTGCAGCGCGCCGGCCTGCGCGTGCTCGAAGCGCGGCAGGCGCCCCCCAACGACGGCGGGCTGGCGCTCGGCCAGGCCGCGGTCGCGGCGGACTCGCGAGGCGGTTGATCATGTGTCTCGCCCTTCCCGCGCGTGTCGTGCAGCGCCTCGAGGGCGACGAGGCGCTCGTCGATCTCGGCGGCGTGCGCAAGCGCGTCTCGCTCGCCCTCGTGCCCGCGGCCGGCGCCGGCGACTACGTGATCGTGCACGCGGGCCATGCGATCAGCCGGCTCGACCCGCGCGAGGCGGCGGAGACGCTGGCGCTCTTCGCCGCCCTGGGCGCCACCGCGGCATGAGATTCGTCGACGAATTCCGCGATGCCGGTCTGGCGCGCGGACTGGCCGGGCGCATCGCCGCCGAAGTCGAGCCGGGCCGGCGCTACCGCTTCATGGAATTCTGCGGCGGCCACACGCACGCGATCTCCCGCTACGGAGTCGCCGACCTCCTGCCGGCCAGCGTCACGATGGTGCACGGCCCGGGCTGCCCGGTGTGCGTGCTGCCGATCGGGCGTATCGACAACGCCATCGCGCTCGCCGTGGAGCGCGGGGTCATTCTGTGCACCTACGCCGACATGTTGCGGGTCCCCGCGTCCCGCCATGGGAGCCTGCAGAAGGCGAGGGCGGCGGGCGCCGACGTGCGCATGGTCTATTCCACGCGCGACGCCCTGCGCATTGCGCGGGACGATCCGGCGCGCGAGGTCGTCTTCTTCGCCATCGGCTTCGAGACCACTGCGCCTGCCACCGCACTGGCGATCGTCGAGGCTGAGCGGCACCGGCTCGCCAACTTCTCCGTTTTCAGCAACCACGTGCTGACGCCGGAGGCGATCACGCACCTCCTCGAAGCGCCGCGCTCGCCCGGAGTCCGCGGCGTCCCGCTCGACGGCATCGTCGGACCGGCGCACGTGTCCTGCGTGATCGGCAGCGCACCGTACGAGCGCGTTGCCGCTGCCAGCAGGACGCCGGTGGTCATCGCCGGGTTCGAGCCGCTCGACATCCTGCAGGCGGTGCTGATGCTGGTGCGGCAGGCGAATACGGGCCGGCACGTCGTCGAGAACGAGTACACGCGCGCGGTGACGCGCGAAGGCAACGCGCAGGCGATCGCGGCGCTCGACGCCGTGTTCGAGCGGCGCGCGACGTTCGAATGGCGCGGCCTTGGCGAAATCCCGCGCAGCGCGCTCCGGATCCGGCCGCGCTACCGGCCGTTCGACGCCGAAGATCGCTATGCCATCGCCTACCGGCCCGTGCCGGATCCCAGCGCCTGTGAATGCGGCGCGATCCTGCGCGGCGCGAAGCGCCCTCGCGACTGCCGGCTCTTCGGCTCGGCGTGCACGCCGGACAGCCCGGTGGGTGCGTGCATGGTGTCGAGCGAAGGCGCCTGCGCCGCGTGGTACACGTACCGGCGGTTCCGCCGCGAGGCGATGACCGCGTGAACGACCTGGCGAAGAAACGCTACGGCCGGCCGATCGACTGGCACGGCCGCGTGGACCTGAGCCATGGCGCGGGCGGCCGCGCGATGGCCCAGCTGATCGACGAACTCTTCCTCGCCGCGTTCGACAACGCGTGGCTGCGAAAGCTGAACGACCAGGCGTGCTTCGCGCCGCCGGCCGGGCGGCTGGTCATCGCGACCGACAGCCACGTCGTCGCGCCGCTGTTCTTTCCCGGCGGCGACATCGGCTGCCTCGCGGTGCACGGCACGATCAACGACNNTTCATCACCACCACCGGCGTGGGCGTCGTCCCCGAGGGCGTCGAGCTGTCCGCCGACCGCGTGCGACCGGGCGACGCGGTGCTCGTCTCCGGCGCGCTCGGCGAGCACGGCGTGGCGATCATGGCGTTCCGCGAGAACCTGGAGTTCGAGACGACGGTGCGCTCCGACACCGCCGCGCTGCACGGCCTCGTCGCGTCGCTGGTCGATGCCGTGCCGGGCATGCGCTGCCTGCGCGACCCGACGCGCGGGGGGCTCGCGGCAACACTGAACGAGTTCGCGCAGGCCTCGCGCGTGGGCTTCCGCATTCGCGAGCGCGACCTGCCGGTAACGCCCGAAGTGCGCGCCGCGTGCGAGTTCCTCGGGCTCGATCCGCTCAACGTCGCGAACGAGGGCAAGCTGGTCGCAGTCTGCGCGCCGGAGGACGCCGCGCGGCTGCTGGCAGCCCTGCGCGCGCATCCGCTCGGCCGCGGTGCGGCTCTCATCGGCGAGGCCGTCGAGGATGCGCATCGCTTCGTGCAGATGCAGACGTTGCTGGGCGGCTGGCGCATCGTCGACTGGCTGAGCGGCGAACCGCTGCCGCGGATCTGCTAGGCGCCCCGCCGCGGGAGCGCTCGCGGACTCGCCGCGCCGCGTGCCGTCAGGCGAGGTTGCGCAGTTCGCGCAACGCGACGGCGAGCATTTCCGGTTCGGCGGCGGGCGCAGTGCGCAGTTCGCCCATCAGCTGCTGCGCGCGCTCGATGGCGCGGCGGCTCCTCGCCTCCCAGGCCTCGAGCAGTGCCTTGCACGTCGCCGTTCCTGGGGATGCCGTCAGCGCCTCGGTGACGATCGTGCGCTCGACTTCGGCCAGATCTTCCAGCATCGCTCCCCGGGCCAGGCTCTTCCAGTGACGGTCGGCGGGCAGCTGCGCGATGCGCCCGCGCAGCCACGGCAGCTCCAGCCGGGTGGCGAGCGCGAACGTGGCCTCGGCGACGAGTTCCACGGGACGCTGCGCGGCTTCCGCGACCTCGACGATGTCGAGCGTCGACGACAGGCCCTCGAGATTCGCCACGCGCGCCGCCAGCGCCGCGGGAACGCCCCTCGCGCGCCATTGCGCCGCCACCGCCTCCAGGCGCTCGCGGCTCGCCGCGTCGAGCAGTTCCGGCCACCGCGCGCTCAGCGCCTCGGCCGGCGGCCGGAAGCGCGCGATCGTCGCCGCCATCTCGCCGCTCGAGCGGCGTCCGCGCAGGAACCAGGCCGTGCCGCGCTCGAGCTCGGCGCGCGCGGCGATCAGCATCTCCGCCTGCAGCGCATCCTCGACCCGATTGTCGAGCGCGTCGATCGCGTTCCACAGCGCGACGAAGCCGAGCGTCTCGCGGCACAGCAGGTACGCGCGCACGATCTCGTGCGGCGGCGCGCCGGTCGCCTCCATCAGGCGATGCACCAGCGTGCTGCCGATGCGATTCAGCGTGCTGTTGGTGACGTGCGTGGCGACGATCTCGCGCCGCAGCGGGTGGCGCCCGAGATACGCCGCATAGCGCGCGACGAGCGCCGCGGGGAAGTAGCGCTCGAGCGCGCTCGCCACCCAGGGGTCGTCGGGCAGGGGCGAGGCGAGCAGCGCGTCGTAGAGCCACATCTTCGCGTAGGCGAGGAGCACCGCACGTTCCGGGCGCGCCAGCCCCTCGCCTTTCGCGCGGCGCTCGGCGATGTCCTCGTCGGCGGGCAGGAACTCGAGCGCCCGGTGCAGCCGGCCCGACTTCTCGAGGAAGCGGATGAAGCGCTGCTGCTCGTCGAGCAGCTGCGGCGCGACCCGCCCGCTCACCGAGAGCACCTGCGTCTGGTAGTAGTTGTCGCGCAGCACGAGCGCGGCGACCTCCCCGGTCATCTCGGCGAGCAGCGCGTTGCGCTGCCTGACCGTGAGCTCGCCCTCGGCCACCGGCAGGCCGAGCAGGATCTTGATGTTCACTTCGTGGTCCGAGGCGTCCACGCCGCCGGAATTGTCGATGGCGTCGGTGCAGATGCGCCCGCCCGCGCGCGCGAATTCGATGCGCCCGAGCTGCGTGCAGCCGAGGTTGCCGCCCTCGACGAGCACCTTGCAGCGCAGCTCGCGGCCGTCGACGCGCACCGCGTCGTTGGCGCGGTCGCCCGCCTGCGCGTGCGTCTCCGCGGTCGCCTTGACGTAGGTGCCGATGCCGCCGTT
>DKBI01000071.1 GCA_002451175.1 Betaproteobacteria bacterium UBA6904 | reverse complement strand
CCGCCCCATGCCGCCGAAGAGCAGTTGCCGCGTGCCCTTGACCAGCTGCGGGCGGCCGGCGAGCTCCGGATTGGCACGCTCGGCAAACCGGTCGTCCAGCGGCAGCACGTTGTACTTGACGGCTTCGATGAGCCACAGCCGCTGCAGATCGTGGAGCTTCTGAGGTTGCTCCTTGGCGAGATTCCTGGATTGGCTCCAGTCCTTCGTGGTGTCGTAAAGCTCCCACACGTCGTCATCAAAGGCCGGCAGCTTGGCGGCGCCCGTCTCCCACGGCGTCCGGTGCTTGGTCACCGCCGTCCAGCCCTTGTGGTAGATGCCCCGGTTGCCCATCATTTCGAAGTACTGCGTCTGATGCCGCTCGCCCGCGCCGGCGTCGTTGAACGAGTACGCCATACTGACGCCCTCGATCGGGCGCTGCTGGACCCCATTCACAAAGACCGGCTCAGGCAGACCAGCCACCTCCAAGATGGTGGGCGCGATGTCGATTACGTGATGGAACTGGCTGCGAAGTTCCCCCTTGGCCTTGATGCCCCTGGGCCAATGAACAACGGTGCCGTTGCGGGTTCCCCCGAAATGCGAGGCGACCTGTTTGGTCCATTGGAAGGGCGTGTTCATCGCGTGGGCCCAGCCCACGGCGTAATGGTTGTAGGCCTCGACCCCACCAAACTTGTCGAGGTTTGCGTTCAGGAACTCCGGTGTCTCGAGGTGTCCGAATCCTGTAATCGTCACCATCTCGTTGAAGGTGCCCTGGAGCGAGCCCTCAGCGGAGGCGCCGTTGTCGCCGATGACCACGTAGATCAGCGTGTCGTCGAGAATCTCCAGGTCGCGTAGCGCGTCGACCAACCGGCCGACGTGATGGTCGGTGTGCTCGAGGAAACCCGCATAGATCTCCATCTGGCGGACGAGGACCCGTTTCATATTTGCCGGGATGGCGTCCCAGGAAGGGATCTCGGGATGGCGCACGGTGAGCTGGCAATCCTGCGGTATGACGCCGAGCTTCTTCTGCCGGGCGAAGGTTTCCTCGCGCAGCTTGTCCCAGCCCTGGTCGAATTTACCCTTGTACTTGTCGGCCCACTCCTGGGGCACGTGGTGCGGGGCGTGCGTGGCGCCCGGTGCGAAGTAGGTGAAAAACGGCTTGTCGGGCATGAGCGATTTCTGCTGGCGGATCCACTTGATCGCCTTGGTGGTCATGTCGGCCGTGAAGTGGTATCCCTCCTCGGGGGTCTTGTCGGCTTCGACCGGCGTCGTGCCCTCGTAGATCGCCGGATACCACTGACTGGTCTCGCCGCCAAGGAAACCGTAGAAGTACTCGAATCCGCCGCCGCCGGTGGGCCAGGCGTCGAACGGACCCATGGGGCTCGTCTGCCAAACCGGAATTTCGTGGCACTTGCCGAACTGCGACGTCGAGTAGCCGTTGAGCTTCAGCGTCCGCGCGATCGGCGAGATCGTGTTGGACATGAAGGAGCATTGGCCTGGCGCCGCCGTTGCCATCTCGGTGATCGCACCCATGCCGGCCGAATGATGGTTGCGGCCGGTCAACAGCGCCTGGCGGGTCGGCGAACAGAGCGCCGTGGTGTGGAACCGGTTGTACTTGAGACCATTTGCCGCCAGCTTCTCAATATTGGGCGTGTGGCAGGGACCGCCAAACGCGCTGGTTGCGCCGAACCCGACGTCGTCGATCAGAATAACGAGGACGTTGGGCGCACCCCTGGGCGGTCGCAAATCCCGTATCGGCGGATATTTCGTGTCGGGGTCCTTGGCATCGTAGGTGGTCAGCCCCACGTGCGGCTGATCGGGAATCGGCAGAATGGTGCGTTGCGAATTGTCCTGGGAGCTCAAGGGTATTTTCTCCTGTGTCGGCAGTTACAGGCTTGTCAGCCTCTTGGTTGCGGAGGCAACTGTTACCCCCTGGGGGGGCGACGGGCGGAACGCGATTCTATCTCGTATAGTACGGGCGAGATGGGCACTGTGCTATCCGAATCCTGCAAGACCGCGTCCGAGGCCGCGCTCGCTCAGCCCTGGCGAATCGGGATCCATACTGACGATCTGGATCAGGTCAGTGAAGTGGAGGTGGCGGCGCAATGGGATACGCGGCTCTTCCGATGCGAAAGAGGGCCTTTGGGTGCGCGCGTTCGCCTGGTCCAGACCGATGCCTTTCAGATCGTGGAGAACAGGTTTTCATCCGGCGTCATGGTGCATGGCGGGATTCCGCAAGGCGCTGTCGTCTTTGGTTTGGCGACGGCACAGGCGCAGCGCTATCAGGGCCGGCCCCTGGATTGCCGCGACGTCGTCGTCTTGCAGGAAGCCGACGAGATCGAGTACTGGTGCAAGGGTCGCAGCCGGCTGTTGACCGTCGCATTCGATGCGCCCGCAGTGGCCCGGGCGGTGGAGGCCCGCTGGGGCGTGTCGCTCGAGTTTCTCGCGAGGACCCGGCGGTTGAAACTGGATGCGCGATATCCTGCAGGCGCGCTCCAGGACGAGCTGGCGACGTTTCTCGCGATTCCGCCCGATGGTTCAGCGGTGCCGCCCCCGCGCTTGCCGGGGCAGGAGTCGCTTCTGGATCTGTTCTCGCGATTTCTTCAGCCGCCTGCTGCCGCGGCGAACGAATCAACGCCGTTTCGACTGCGCGTCGCGCGAGCGGCGGCCGATTATCTGCGGGCGCATGCAACCGAGTCTGTATCGATGACCACCCTTTGTCGCGAACTGGGTGCCCGTGAGCGCACGATCTACCTGGGATTCCAGGAGCGTTTCGGTATGCCCCCGCATGCATACATGACCATGCTCCGAATGCAGGCCGCGAGGAAGGCGTTCATGGCCGCGCCGTCGGGGACACGGGTAACCGACGTCGCGTTCGACGTCGGGATACGGCACTTCGGCCGCTTTTCTGCGGAGTACCGCAGTCGTTTTGGTGAATCCCCGTCCGCGACGCTCTCGCGCAGTGCACGCCGGCCGCGTCTGCCGGCATCGCTGTGACCCGCATGTGACGGAGTGGCCGATCAGGTAGACTTGGCGCCCCGACATGGCGCTCAAGCTCCTGCGATCTCTGGCACCCTCGACACGAATCGAACGTGCGACCTGCCCCTTAGGAGGGGGCTGCTCTATCCACTGAGCTACGAGGGCGGCGCCGCGATTTTACCCGCATGAGATTCTCACACTGCCTGATGCTCGCGGCCCTTGCGGTCGCGGGCGGCGCGAGCGCGCAGAGCTGGGCGTGGGACGACGGCACGACGCCGTTCGTCAGCTCGCCGCCCGAGGTCGTCGATCGCATGCTGCAGCTGGCCGAGCCGAAGGCGGGGGAGCGCCTCGTCGATCTCGGGTCGGGCGACGGGCGCATCGTGATCCAGGCGGCGAAGCGCTTCGGCGCGCAGGGCCTGGGCGTGGAGATCGATCCGTCGCTCGTCAGGCGCGCCACCGAGAACGCGCGCCGCGCCGGCGTCGAGGCGCTGGCCCGCTTCGCGGTGCAGGACCTCTTCGAGACGGATCTGCGCGGCGTGAGCGTGGTGACGATGTACCTGCTGCCGGAAGTGAACCTGAAGGTGATGCCGCGGCTGCTGCAGGATCTGAAGCCGGGCGCGCGCATCGTCTCGCACGACTACGGCATGGGCGACTGGGCGCCCGACGAGACGGTGGAGCTCCTGGTGGCGGAGAAGATGGTCGGGCCGCTGGGGCGCTCGCGCATCCTGCTCTGGCTGGTGCCGGCGGACGCGCGCGGCGTGTGGCGCAGCGAGGTGCCGGAATTCGGCGGCGCATGGGAGTTCCGCATCGCGCAGAAATACCAGCGGCTCGATGCCGAGGCGCGTGCGCAGGGCCGCGAGATGCGCGTGCACGGCTCGCGGCTGCGGGGCGAAGAGATCAAGCTGGTGGTCACCGGCAACGTGGGCGGCAAAGTCCGCAATCTCCTGTTCCGCGGACACGTGCGCGGCGACCGGATCGCCGGCGACGTCCTGATTTCGGATGGAGAGGAAAGCACGACACGACCATGGACCGCGACCCGCAACCCCTAGCCTCGCAGCCGCGCACGCTGCTGTCGGTGCCGGACGGCATCTTTCTCGTCGTCGGCATGGTGCTCGGCGTGGGCATCTTCAAGCTGCCGTCGCTGGTGGCCGGCAACACGGGCAGCGCCACGCAGTTCATGCTGGCCTGGCTGCTCGGCGGCGCGGTGTCGCTCTGCGGCGCGCTGGTCTACGCCGAACTTTCCGCGCGCCATCCGGAGACGGGCGGCGAATACGCGTTCCTCACGCGCGGGTTCGGCCGCGGCGCGGCGTTCCTGTTCGCCTGGTCGCGCATGACGGTCATCCAGACGGGCGCCATCGCGGCGGTGGCCTTCGCGTTCGGCGACTACGCCTCCGAGATCCTGCGTCTTGGCGAGAAGAGCTCCGCGATCTACGCCGCGCTCGGCGTGGTCGCGCTGACGCTGCTGAATCTCGCGGGCACGCTGCCCACCAAGACGCTGCAAAAGGCGATGGAAATCGCGCTCATCGCGGCGCTCGTCGCGCTTGCGCTGGCCGCGCTGCTGCTGCCGGCGCCGGCAAGCGCAGCGCCGGCGGAAGGGGCGGGCGGCGGTGCATTCGGCCTGGCGATGATCTTCGTGCTGTTCACCTTCGGCGGCTGGAACGAGGCGGCCTATCTGGCGGGCGAGGTGCGCGATGCGCGCCGCAACATGATGCGCATCCTCGTCTGGGGCATCGTCGCGGTGACCGCGCTCTACCTGCTCGTCAATCTCGCCTACCTCGCGGCGCTCGGCCTGGGTGGCGTGCGCGAGTCGAAAGCCGTGGCGGCGGACGTGATGCGCCGCTTCGCGGGAGATCGCGGCGCGGGCCTGCTCGCCGTGATCATCTGCGTGTCGGCGCTGACCACCATCAACGCCGCGATCTTCACCGGCGCGCGCACCAATTTCGCCTTCGGGCGGGACTTTCGCCTGTTCGGCCTGCTCGGCACCTGGCGCGAGGCGGGCAGCACGCCGGCGAACGCACTCGTGGTGCAGGGGGCGATCACCCTCGCGCTGATCGGGGCGGGCTCGGTGACGCCGGACGGCTTCGGCGCGATGGTCGCGTACACGGCGCCGGTGTTCTGGACGTTCTTCTTGCTCACGGGCGCGACGCTGTTCCTGTTCCGCGCGCGGGACGATCGCGGCGCGGCGGACGGTTTCCGCTTGCCGGGCCATCCGTGGGTGACGCTGGCATTTCTCGGCATGTGCGCGTACATGCTGTGGTCGAGCATCGACTACGTACGCAACCCGGTATTCGGGCCCAAGTTCGGCGACCTCGTCCTGGCTGGCCTGGTCGTGATGGCCGCCGGAATTCCGCTGTACGCGCTGGCCGGCCGGCGACGGTAGCGGGCCGCGCGCATGACGCTGACCGAATTGCGCTATGTCGTCGCCGTCGCGCGCGAGCGGCATTTCGGCCGCGCCGCCGAAGCGTGCTTCGTCTCGCAGCCGACGCTATCGGTGGCCATCAAGAAGCTCGAGCAGGAGCTGGGCGTCGCGCTGTTCGAGCGCGGCACGGGCGAAGTCTCGGTCACGCCGGTGGGGCAGAAGATCGTCGAGCAGGCGCAGCGCGTGCTGGAGGACGCCTCGCTCATCCGCGATCTCGCCGCCACGGGGCACGATCCGCTCGCGGGCAGTCTGCGCCTGGGGGCGATCTATACGGTCGGACCCTATCTGCTGCCGCCCCTGGTCGCCATCCTGCGGCGCAAGGTGACCGCGATGCAGCTCTTCATCCAGGAAAGCTACACGCACCGCCTGGCGGAACTGCTCAAGCAGGGCGAGGTGGACGTGATCCTGGTGGCGCTGCCGTTCGACGAACCGGGGTGCACGACGCTGCCGGTGTACGACGAGCCGTTTCTCGTCGCGATGCCCGCCGGGCATCCGTGGGAGCGGCGCCGGCAGATTTCCGGCGAGGAGCTGCGCAAGGAGAGCCTGCTGCTGCTCGGCGAGGGCCACTGCCTGCGCGACCAGGTGCTCGATTTCTGCGGGCCGAGAGGCCGCGCGTTGCCGCGCTCGCTCGAAGGCGGCTCGCTGGAAACGATCCGCCAGATGGTGGCGAGCGGGGTGGGCATCACGGTGCTGCCGTCGACCTCGACGGCGGGCGGCGGCGCGGCCGACGACCTGATCCGCATCCGGCCGTTCGCCAAGCCCGCGCCGCGGCGGCGCATCGCGCTCGCCTGGCGGCGGAGCTTTCCGCGGCCGCAGGCGGTCGAGGCGATCCGCCAGGCGATTCTCGAGTGCGACTTGCCGGGCGTGACCAAGCTGCGGGCGGGCGCGTGACGCCGGAACTCGGCCGCCTGCTCGCCGAGCTCGAACGCCACGGCGCCGAGAACGACGCGGCGACCGCGGAACGCTCGCAGCGCATGCTCAACATCACGCGCGACACGGGAGAGTTTCTCGGCGTTCTGGTGCGCGCGATGGCGGCGCGGCGCATCCTCGAGATCGGCACCTCCAACGGCTACTCCACGCTGTGGCTCGCGGAGGCGGCGCGCGCGGCCGACGGCCGCGTGACGACCGTGGAGCGCGCGGACCACAAGGTGGCGATGGCGCGCGCCAACTTCGCGCGCTCGGGGCTGGGCGGCTCGATTGACCTCGTGCATGCGGACGCCGGGGACGTGTTGCAGCGGACCGAGGAGGCCGCGATCGATCTCCTGTTCCTGGATTCAGAGCGTTCGGAATACACGCGCTGGTGGCCGGATCTGCGACGCGTGGTGCGCGCGGGCGGCCTGCTCGTCGCGGACAACGCGGTGTCGCATGCGGGCGAGATGCGCGACTTCATCGCGGCCGTGCGTGCCGAGCCGGGCTGGTCGACGTGCCTCGTACCGCTCGGCAACGGGGAATTCCTCGCGGTGAACGGTGCACGCGCCGATTGAGGCGCCATCGCCGTGGGTCGTGCGCTGGGCGGAGATCGACCGGCGCGATCCCGTGCTGGACGTCGCCTGCGGCGCGGGCCGGCACGCCCGGTGGCTGGCCGCGCAGGGGCGCGAGGTGGTTGCCGTAGACCGCGCGCCGCAGCAGATTCCGGGCGTGCGCTTCGTGCAGGCGGACCTGGAAGGCGGCAGCCCGTGGCCGTTCGCGGCCGAGCGCTTCGGGACCATCGTCGTCACGAATTACCTGTACCGGCCGCTGCTGCCGGTGCTCGCCGGGGCCCTGGCGCCGGACGGCGTGCTGATCTACGAGACATTCATGGCCGGGAACGAACGCTTCGGCCGGCCGTCCAATCCCGAGTACCTGCTGCGCCCCGGGGAGCTGCTCGAGGCTTTCGGGCACCTGGCGGTGCTCGCGTTCGAGCAGGGGCGCTTCGCGGCCCCCCGGCCGGCCATGCTGCAGCGGCTGTGCGCCCGGCAGCGGGCGCTGGTTTAGAATTCCAAGTTACGTTTTCCGAAAGGTGGCAGCGCATGATTACCGGCAGCCTGGTTGCGATCGTCACGCCGATGCACGAAGACGGTCGGCTCGACCTTGCGCGGTTTCGCAAGCTCATCGACTGGCATGTGGCCGAAGGCACGGACGGCATCGTCGTGGTCGGCACGACCGGCGAGTCGCCGACCGTGGACTTCGATGAGCACAAGGAGCTGATCCGCGTCGCGGTCGAGCACGCGCAGGGGCGCATCCCCATCATCGCCGGCACCGGGGGCAACTCGACCGCCGAGGCAGTCGAGCTCACGCAGGCCGCCAAGCAGGCGGGCGCCACGGCCTGCCTGTCCGTCGTGCCGTACTACAACAGGCCGACGCAGGAGGGGTTGTATCGCCACTTCCGCAGCATCGTCGAAGCGGTGGACATCCCGACCATCCTCTACAACGTTCCCGGCCGCACGGTGGCCGACCTGCACAACGACACGGCGCTGCGCCTGGCGCAGGTTCCCGGCATCATCGGCATCAAGGACGCGACGGCGAGCATCGAGCGCGGCACGGACCTCATCCGCCGCGCGCCCCGCAATTTCGCGGTCTACTCCGGCGAGGATTCGACGGCGCTCGCGCTCATGCTGCTGGGCGGGCAGGGCGTCATTTCCGTCACGGCCAACGTCGCGCCGCGCCTGATGCACGAGATGTGCGCGCGCGCTCTCGCGGGCGATGCGCGCACGTCGCGCGACATCAACCTGCGGCTGCTGCCGCTGCACCAGCGCCTGTTCGTGGAGGCGAACCCGATCGCGGTCAAATGGGCGCTCGCCGAGATGGGCATGATCGAGCACGGGCTGCGCCTGCCGCTGACGCCCCTGTCGGAGCGTTTCTACGAAGTGGTGCGCGAGGCGCTCGGCGAGGCCGGCATCGGGCTGCCGCTGCGCATCGTGGAGAAACGCGCATGAGGCTCGGCCGCAAGGGGGTCGTCACCGCGGCGCTGCTGCTCGCCGGCTGCGGCACGGCGAACGAGATGCTCGAGGGCAAGAAAGTGGACTACAAGTCGTCCGGCACGCTGCCCTCGCTGGAGGTCCCGCCGGACCTGACGACGCCGGCGCGCGACAACCGCTACCTGGTCCCCGAGACCGGGCGCGGGGCGGCGACGCTGTCGGGATTTCAGGCCGAGCGCGCGCAGCAGGCGAAGCTCGGCGGCTCGACGACGGTGCTGCCCGCCATCGAGCGCATGCGCATCGAGCGTTCCGGCAACCAGCGCTGGCTCGTCGTCCAGGACAACCCGGAGAAATTGTGGCCCCTGGTGAAGGATTTCTGGCGCGAGAACGGATTTCTGATCAGCGTGGAGATCCCGGAGGCGGGCGTGATGGAGACGGACTGGGCCGAGAACCGCGCCAAGCTGCCGCAGGACTGGGTGCGCGCGACGATCGGCAAGGTGCTCGAGCAGGTGTACTCGACTTCGGAGCGCGACAAGTTCCGCACGCGGATGGAGCGCGCGGGCGAGGGCGCGACCGAGGTCTACATCAGCCACCGCGGGATGATGGAGATCTACACCACGGAGGGCAAGGACAAGACCGTCTGGCAACCGCGCCCGGCGGACCCCGATCTCGAGGCCGAGTTCCTGCGCCGCCTGATGGTTCGCATGGGCGCGCAGCAGGAGCAGGCGAAGCAGATGACGGCCGCCGCAGCGCCGCAGGAAGCGCGCGCGGCGATTCGCAAGGGCGCCGACGGCCGCGAGCTGCTGGCGGTGCTCGAACCGTTCGACCGCGCCTGGCGGCGCGTCGGCCTGGCGCTGGATCGCGTCGGCTTCACGGTGGAAGACCGCGATCGCCAGAAGGGGCTGTATTTCGTGCGCTATGCCGACCCCGAGGCGGACATGAGCCGCAAGAGCCAGGAGGAGGGCCTGCTCGGCAAGCTGGCGTTCTGGCGCTCGTCGGACGAGAAGGTCAAGGCGGAGCAGTATCGCGTGCAGATCAAGGCGGTGAACGAAACCAGCGAGGTCTTCGTGCTCAACAAGGACGGCGCGGCCGACGTCTCGCCGTCGGCGCGGCGGATACTCTCCCTGCTGCACGATCAGTTGAAGTGACGCGCCGCGCCGCGGGGACCGTGGGCGCGTGATCCGCTTCGCCGCGCTGGCGAGCGGCTCCAAGGGCAACTGCCTCGTGGTCGAATCGGGCGGCACGCGCCTGCTGCTCGACTGCGGGCTGTCGCCGCGGGAGACCGAGCGGCGCCTGGCGCGCCTCGGTCTCGTGCCCGCGGACCTGGCCGCCATCGCCGTCACCCACGAACACGACGACCATGCCGGGCACGCGTTTGCGTTCGCCGCGCAGCACCGCCTGACGGTGTGCCTCACCTACGGCACGCGCGCGGCGCTGGCGGAGGCGGGCCGCACCCAGGCCGACGCCGAGGTCCGCGTCGTCGACGGGCGCGCGGTCTTCGCCGTCGGCAGCCTCGAGGTGCGGCCGTTCACCGTGCCGCACGATGCGCGCGAACCGATCCAGTACGTCTTTTCGGACGGCGCGCGCAGTCTCGGCGTGCTGACGGACATCGGGGCGCCGACCGCGCACGTGCAGGCGGCGCTTTCCGGCTGCGACGCGCTGGTGCTGGAATGCAACCACGATCTCGACCTGCTCTGGTCGGGCGGCTATCCCAAGTGGCTCAAGGAGCGCGTCGCCGGACCCTTCGGCCATCTGGACAATGGTGCGAGCGCGCGCCTGCTCGGTTCGCTCGAGCACAGGAAACTGCAGCACGTCGTGGGCGCGCACCTGTCCGAGCAGAACAACCGGCCGGAACTCGCACGGCAGGCGTTGGCGGGCGCGCTGGGATGCACTGCGGACTGGGTGGGCATCGCCAGCCAGGCCGAAGGCTTCGGCTGGCGCGAGCTGCGATAAAAAACGGCGGCACCGGAAACCGGTGGCCGCCGTTCAGCTTGCGACGCGAAGCGACTTACTTCTTCGCTTCGTCTTTCTTCTCGTCTGCCTTCGGCGCGTCGGCCTTCTTCTCTTCGGCGGCCGGCGCAGCGGCCGGCGCGGGCGCGGGGGCCGGGGCCGGGGCGGCGGCCGGGGCCGGCGCGGGCGCCGGGGCAGCCTTGGGTGCGGGTTTCTGTTCCTGGCCGCAGGCGGCCAGCGTGACCGCAACCGCGGCGGCCAGCAGGAGAGACTTGTTCATCGTTTTTCCTTTTCAGTTTGAGGAGGATCCGCCCGGCCGTGTGTCACGGTGGGCGGCGCGCATTATATAGCAACGCCCGACTCAGAGGCCCAGCGTGGTCGCCGAGACCGCCGGGTACGAGGCCGCCCAGATTTCCAGGAAGCGCGCCCGCATGGCGGACGCCTCCGCGCGGTCGTTGAGGCAGATCACGCCGCGCGCGAAGCGCGCCTCCGGACGGCGCACGAACGAGATGCCGTCGAGCACGAGAAACGCGTCGCGCAGCTCGCCGAGTTCCTCATGCGTGCGCTGCACCTGGACGGCGTGCGAGTAGCGCTTGAGGAGATCCATCATCCGCGGACAGAATCGCGCCAGGTGCTCGGGGTCGTGCAGCGCGACGTACAGGCGGCGCGCGCGGCTGGCGCCGAGGAAGCGCTCCAGGCGCGCAACGCGCTCCGGCGCGCCAAGGCGCAGCCCGACGAGATCCGGATCGAACACGCGCAGCTCCCGGCCCGGCTGCTCCAGCAACCGATCCACCGCCTGCTGAAATCCGCTCTCGGAGTCGAACAGCGCGTAATCCGCAGCGGGCGCGGCATCCGGTTGGCGCGCGTCGCTCACCGCCCGGGCTCCAGACGAATCGCGCCCGCCGCGTACCACTCGCGCAGCAGGACGCCGAGGCCGGCGCGCGCGAGGTGCGCGCCGCTGGCGCGACGCTCGTCGGCGAGTTGCGCAAGCGCCCGCTGCTGCCGGGCGGACACCGGGACCACCTCGCCGTTGAGGAAGAACTCGGCACCCCGGTACAGCAGCTGCGAGCGCGCGTCGAGCGCGACCTGCGCGCCCGCGAGCTGACGCAGAAACGCGGCGCGGGCCGGCACGCGCGCGCGCGGCTCGAACACGATGTGGGGTTTCGGCACCGTCAGGTGGCGGCCCAGCACGCGCGCGACGTCGCCGGCGCTCCAGTGCACCTTGCGCAGCGTGCGCCGGGCGTAGCGCACCAGCGCCGCCCCGATCTGCGCCGGTTTCGCGACGGGACGCAGCCCGGGGTCGCGATAACGCGCGTCGGGCAATCCGCGCTCCTGCAGATAGTCGAGCAGGGCGAGCGCCAGCTCCGCGCCGCGCGGCGCGCGGCAGCCCACCGAAAATGTCCAGCACGGCTCGAGCGCCACGCCGTCGTGGCCCCATCCGGGCGGCAGATACAGGAGATCGCCGGGCTCGACGAGGTACTCGGTGTCGGGTTCGAAATCCGCGATCTGGCGCAGCGGCGATCCCGGCACGCGCGCAAAGCGGCCGGGCCGCTGCAGCCGCCAGACGCGGCGCCCCGCGCCCTGCAGCAGGAACACGTCGTAGGAGTCCTCGTGCGGCCCGACGCCGCCGCCCGGCGCCGCGTAGCTCACCATGACGTCGTCCATGCGAGCCCGCGGCAGGAAGTCGAATTGCCGCATCAGCCGCTCGAGCGCGGGCACATGCTGCTGCGCGTCGTTGACCAGCAGCGTCCAGTTGNNCCAGCGCGCGCCGCGGCGCGACACGCGCCGCGATTCCACATCGGCCCGGCGCGCCAGCGCGAGCAGCTGAGCGAGATCGGGCAGGCCTGCTCCGGGCCGCCACGCGGATCGCACCAGCAGCGGCCGTTTCTGCCAGTGGCGGCGCAGGAATGCCGCGGGCGACAACCCGCCGAAGCTGATGTGCGGCATGCGTGAATTGTAATGGCACGCCGCTGTGGTTCGTGCGCGACATCCGGGTTGTCAAGCGGTGCGCACCCTGCTTTAGAATCGTTCACGACGCCGCTTATGATTCGCACAGGGCAAACGGCACCCGTCTTCTCGCTGCCTGATGCAGACATGCAGCCGGTGGCGCTCGACTCGTTCCGCGGCAAGAAGCACGTCGTGCTGTTCTTCTATCCGCGCGACGGCTCGCCGGGGGGCGCGCTCGAGGCGAGCGATTTCTCCGACCACGAGGAGCAGTTCGTGCGCCACGACTGCGTGATCTTCGGCGTGTCGCCCGACGATTGCCTGACGCACGCCGAATTCCGCGACCGCAACGGGCTGTCCATCGGACTGCTGGCGGATCCCGACGGGGAAGTCTGCCGCCTCTACGGCGTGGTGCAGGCGAAGGAGATCGACGGCGCGCGCCGGGAGTGCGTGGTGCGGTCGACCTTCGTCATCGACAAGAAGGGCGTCGTGCGCCACGCGGCCTACGGCGTCAACCCGCGCCACCACGTCGCGGAGATCTTCGGCGTCGTGAAGGGCCTGCGCGCCTGACGGCGCGGGCCGCGCTTGGCGGCCCGCAGGGTGCGAAACCGGCCCGGCCCGGGCCATCCGGCGCAGCGCGGGGGCGTATCATTCCGCCCGGGGAGGAACTCGCCGCATGATGATGGACATTCTGTCCTACGGGCTCGGCACGCTCGTGGCGTTCGTCGTGTTGTTCTGGGTCGCGTACATCTTCATCCGCGACATCACGCAGAAGAAGCACGGGGTCTTGCGCAGTTATCCGGTCATCGGCCACCTGCGCTATTTCTTCGAGCAGATCGGGGAATACTTCCGGCAGTACTTCTTCAGCGGCGACCGGGAGGAGATGCCCTTCGACCGCGCGACGCGCAGCTGGGTGTACCGGCTCGCGAAGAACGAGGGCGGCACGGTCGGCTTCGGCTCGACCTACGACCTGCACGCGCCCGGCGCGCTGATCTTCGTCAACCACCCGTTTCCGGTGCTCGAGGAGGAGCGCCTGCCGACGCCGTCGCTGGTGCTCGGCGAGGGCTATTGCCGGCAGCCGTTCGAGGCGCGCTCGATCGTCAACATCAGCGGCATGAGCTATGGCGCGATCTCGGCGCCGGCGGTGCGTGCCCTGTCGCGCGGGTCTGCGGTGGCGGGCTGCTGGATGGACACCGGCGAGGGCGGGCTTTCGCCCTATCACCTCGAGGGCGGCGGCGACCTGATCATGCAGATCGGCACCGCGAAGTACGGCCTGCGCGACGCGCAGGGGAACCTCGATCCCGAGCGGCTGATCGAGGTGTCCAAGGTGGTGAAGGCGTTCGAGATCAAGCTGTCGCAGGGCGCGAAGCCGGGCAAGGGCGGCGTGCTTCCGGGACGCAAGGTGACCCCGGAGATTGCCCGCGTGCGCGGCATTGCGGAGGGGCGCGACTCGATCAGCCCGAACCGGCACCGCGACATGTCCTCGATCGGCGACCTGGTGGAAAAGATCGCGTGGATCCGCGACCTCACCGGGCGGCCGGTGGGCGTGAAGACCGCCATCGGCGGCTGGCGCTTCATGAACGAGCTGGCCGAGGTCGTGCACCGGCGCGGGCTGGAGTTCGCACCCGATTTTCTCGTCATCGACGGCGGCGAGGGCGGCTCGGGCGCGGCGCCGCAGGCGCTCGCGGACCACATGAGCCTGTCCATCGACGAGGCGCTGCCGCGCGTCGTCGACGCGCTGATCGAGTCCGGCCTGCGCCAGCGCGTGCGCGTCGTGGCTTCGGGCAAGCTGCTGACCTCGGCGCGCGCGGCGTGGGCGCTGTGCGTCGGCGCCGATTTCATCAATACGGCGCGCGGCTTCATGTTCGCGCTCGGCTGCATCCAGGCGCTGCGCTGCCACCAGAACACCTGCCCGACCGGCGTGACCACGCACAACCGGCGGCTGCAGCGCGCGCTGGTCGTGGAGGAGAAATTCCAGCGCGTCGCCAACTACTGCATGAACATGAACCGCGAAATCGACATGATCGCGCACTCCTGCGGCGTGCGGCACGCGCGCGAACTGCGCCGCGAGCACGTGCGCATCGTGCAGGCGAGCCACCAGTCGATCGCGCTCAACATGCTGTATCCGTATCCCGAGCCGGCGGCCCGGGTGAAGGCGGCGTAGCGGGCCGGCGGGCGCTCAGGCTGCGCCGCGCAGCCAGCCGTTCCAGAGGCGGCGCGCCGGGGCGAGCAATTCGCTCGCGCGGATGCCGACCGGGCCGTCGCCCGCGTCCGCCAGGGCATCCGCGGCGGCGCCGTGCAGGTGCACGCCGAGGGCGAGCGCCGCTTCGCCGGTGAATCCCTGCGCGAGAAGGGCGCCCAGAAAGCCGGAGAGCACGTCGCCCATGCCCGCGCTCGCCATGCCCGGATGGCCCGACGTGTTGATGAACCAGTGCCCGTCGCGCGCGACGACGATGCTGCCGTTGCCTTTGAGCACCGTGTGCGCGTTCAGGTTGCCGGCGAGCGCCCGCGCCGCATGCAGCCGGTCGGCCTGCACGTCGGGCGTGGCAAGGGCCAGCAGACGCCCCGCTTCGCCGGGGTGCGGCGTCAGCAGCGTGTCGGCGCTGCGCCGCGCGCAGGCATGGCGCAAGTCCGCGCTTTCGGCGATCAGGTTGAGCGCATCGGCGTCCATCACGCAGGGCAGGTCGCTCGCCAGCGCGGCGGCGACGAGCGTTTCCGCGCGCTCGCTCTGGCCGAGCCCCGGCCCGACGACGATCGCGTCGAGATCCCTGCCGAGCACGTCGTCCGGATGCCGCAGCATCAGTTCCGCGGCCTGCGCATCCACGCTGGGCGCCTTCGGGTCGAGCAGGCCGGCATAGACCAGCCCGGCGCCGACCGACAGCGCCGCGCGTCCGGCCAGCAGCGCGGCACCCGTCATGCCGGCGGCCCCGCCCAAAATGCCGACCGAGCCGGCGTCGCCCTTGTGAAAGTTCCGGCGCCGCGGCCGCAGCGCCGAGGAAAACAGCGCGGGGCCGAGCGTCCAGCCGCGCGCTTCGCGTGCCACGATCGGCTCCAGTCCGAGACCCGCGACGCTCACGGCGCCGCAGTGATCGGGCCCGTCGAGCGTGAGCAGTCCGGGCTTCAGCGCGATGAACGTGATGGTGTGCGTGGCCCGGATCGCGGTGCCGAGCGCGCGGCCGGTGTCGGAATCGATGCCGCTCGCGATGTCCAGCGCGAGCACCGGGCAGGTCTGTGCGCTGGCGAATTCGATCAGCGCGGCGAACTCGCCGCCGACCGGCCGGGCCAGCCCGATGCCGAACAGACCATCCACGATCAACCCCCAGCGGCGGTCGCCAGGCACCTCGGCCGGACCGGTCGCGAGCGTGACGCGGAAGAAGCGCTCCGCGAGCAGGCGCGCGACGACTCGAGCGTCGCCCCCGTTGTTTCCCGGGCCGGCCAGCACGAGCACGTCCTTGCCCTGCGCGATCGCCGTGGCGAGATCGGCGGCCGCGGCGCCCGCGCGTTCCATGAGGGAAGGGGACGTGTCGGCGCCCGCGTGTTCGAGGCGGCGAATCTCTTCGGTCAGGCAGATGGGCTCGGTCATGCCCGCATTCTAGGACCGGGTCTTACTTGGCGCCCTTGCCGATAATCAATTCCGGCAGCCACGTGACGATCTCGGGATAGGCCGTGACCACGGCGATCGACGCCAGCATCACGAAGAAGAACGGCAGCGACGCGCGCGCCACGTAATTGATGTCGCGGCCGCTCATGTTCTGCAGCACGAACAGGTTGAAGCCGACCGGGGGCGTGATCTGCGCGATTTCGACCAGGATGACGATGAAGATGCCGAACCAGATCAGGTCGATGCCCGCGGCCTCGATCATCGGCAGGACGATCGACGCGGTGAGCACGATCATCGAGATGCCGTCGATCGCCATGCCGAGCAGGATGTAGATGGCCGCCAGCACCGCCAGCAGCTCGAAGCGGCTGGCGTTGAGCGAACCGACCCATTCGGCCAGCGCGCGGGGGATGCCCGTGAATGCCATGCACGAGCTGAGAAACGCCGCGCCGGCGAGGATGAACAGGATCATGCACGACAGCCGCGTGGCGCCCATCAGGCTGGCGCGGAAGTTCTCCCAGCTGAGCGACTGGCTCCACCACGCGATGGCGAGCGCGCCGAGCACGCCGAAGGACGCGGCTTCGGTGGCCGTCGCCCAGCCGGCGAACATCGAGGCCATGATGAAGACGATGAGCAGGATGCACGGGATGAGATTGCGCGCGCGGCGGATGCGCTCGACGAACGGCAGGTCCTCGACCGCGCTCGGCGTCTTGGACGGGTTGAGCAGCGCCCAGATGACGATGTACCCCGAGAACAGCGACACCAGGAGCACGCCGGGCAGCACGCCGGCGATGAACATCTTGAGGATCGAGACTTCCGCGGCGACCGCGTAGACGATCATGATGATCGACGGCGGAATCAGCAGCCCGAGCGTGCCCGCGCCGCAGAGCGAGCCCAGGCAGGTGCGCTCGTCGTAGCCGCGCCGGCGCAGCTCGGGCAGCGCCACCTTGGCGATCGTCGCGCAGGTGGCCGCCGAGGACCCCGAGACCGCCGCGAAGATGCCGCAGCCGAAGATGTTGACGTGCATCAGGCGGCCGGGCAGCCAGCCGAGCCACGGCGACAGGCCCTCGAACATCTCTTCCGACAGTTTGGTGCGAAACAGGATCTCTCCCATCCACACGAACAGCGGCAGCGCCGCGAGCGTCCAGGAGGCGCTCGAGCCCCAGAACGACTGGAACAGGCTGACCTCGGGCGGGCTGTTCGTGAAGAACTGCAGCCCGAACCACGCCACGACGCTCATCGACATGGCGATCCACAGCCCGCCGGCGAGGAGCGCCAGCATGAGCGAGAACACGACCACCGCGACCGTGATCGTGCTCATCAGAGGTTTTCGCTGAGCTCGTGATGCTCGCGGCGCTGCGCTTCGGCGCGCAGGTAGGCCGGCGTGCCGCCGCGCAGCAGGACGACGAGCTCGTCGAGCAGCGCGACGAAGAAGATCGCCGCGCCCAGCACCAGGCTCATCTGCGGGATCCAGATCGGCAGCTGGATCAGGCCCTGCGCGATCTCGCCGAATTTCCAGCTCTCGTAGACGAACCGCGCGACGGCGTAGCCGATGTAGCCGGCGACCACGACGGCGGCGGAGAGCGCGCCGATTTCCGCGCGGCGGCGGCCTGCGGGCCCGAGGCGATCCAGCACGAGACCGACCCGCACCAGCTCGCCGTGCCGAAAGGTGTACGCCAGCCCGAGATAGGCCGACCCGGCGCAGAGCCAGGCGACGATGTCGTCCGCGCCCCGCAGCAGCAAGCCGGCCTCGCGCATGGCGGCCTGCGCCAGCATCACGACCGCAATGCCCGCCAGGCAGACCGCCGCGAGCGCGCCGCCCGCGGCGTACAACAGATCCAGCGCCCGCCGGAGAGGCGGGCGCTGCGCGGCGTGCATCCCCGGGCTACTTGGCGCCGTAGGCCTTCAGGATCGCGGCGCCGTCCGCGCCCGCGGACTTCTCCCACTCGGCGGCGATCTGCGCGCCCACCTTGCCGAACGCGTCGCGCATCGCGGCGTCGGGGTCGTGCAGGGTGATGCCGTTCTTCGCGAGCGTTTCGTTCGCTTCCTTCTCGCGCGCCTTGGACAGCTCCCAGCCGCGCTTCTCGGCGACCGCGCCGGCATCGACGATCGCCTTCTGCTGCGCCTCGGACAGGCGCGCGAAGGTCCGCTGGTTGACGACGATCGCGTTCTTCGGATGGAACGCGCTGGTGTTGTAGTAGTTCTTGACGAATTCCCAGGCCTTCGTCGAGGTGCCCGTCGCCGACGAGGTGATCATCGCCTGCACGGCGCCGGTGGCGAACATCTGCGGGATTTCCGGCACCTGGATCACCGTCGGGCTGGCGCCGAGCAGCTCCGCCATGCGCGCCGTCATCGGGCTGTAGGTGCGGAACTTGGTGCCCTTCAGGTCATCGACGCTCTTCAGCGCGTTCTTCGAATAGATGCCCTGGCCCGGCCAGGCCACCGCATACAGCAGCTTCATGCCGCGCGCCGCGAGCTTCTTCTCCAGCAGCGGCTTCTGCGCGACGTAGAACTTCATCGCGCTGTCGTAGCCCGTGGCGAGGAACGGGATGTTGTCGGCCGCAAAGACGGGGTCCTCGTTGCCGAACTGGCCGAGCAGGAACTCGCCGATCGCCACCTGCCCGGTGGAGACCGCGCGCAGGATGTCCGGATGCTTGATGAGCGAGCCGTTGGAGTGCACGTTGATCTCGACCGCGCCGTTGGTCGCCTTCTTGACGTCTTCCACGAACATGCGCACGTTGCGCGTGTGGAACTCGCCGTCGCTGTAGGGCGTCGGCATGTCCCACTTGGTCTGGGCGTGCGCCGCGACGCCGGCGAGCAGGAAGGCGCCCGCGCAGGCGGCCGCGACGAAATTCTTGGGTTGGGTCATGACTCCTCCGGATCAGGTTTGCAACAGGTCGGCGACATCATCGGCCAACGCGAGCGACGCTGTCAATCCGGGCGACTCGATGCCGAACAGATTCACGAGGCCCGCGATGCCATGCTGCGCGGGGCCCTGGATGACGAAATCGGCGGCGGGCTCCCCGGCATTCGAGATTTTCGGCCGGATGCCGGCATAGGCCGGCGCCAGCGTGTCGTCGCGCAGCTGCGGCCAGTACGCCCGAATCGCCGCGTAGAAACGTGCGGCGCGCGCGGGATCGACGGAGTAATCGATGCGATCGACCCACTCCACGTCGGGACCGAAGCGCGCCTGGCCGGCGAGGTCCAGCGTCAGGTGCACGCCGAGTCCGCCGGGCTCGGGCACCGGATAGACGAGCCGCGAAAATGGCGCGCGGCCCTGGAGCGCGTAGTAATTGCCTTTCGCGTACCGCTCGGGGGGCACCCGCGCGCCTGGAAACCCGGCAATGCGTCGCGCGACGCTGGGCGCCGTCAGTCCCGCGCAGTTGACCAGGCGCCGCGCCCGGATCTGCGCCGGCTCCTCGCCGCCCACGTCGAGCACCAGCCCGTCGGCGTCGATGCGGGCCGCGCGCAGCGGGCTGCCGAGCGCCAGCATCGCGCCCGCGCGCTCCGCGTCGCCCAGATAGGCGAGCATCAGCGCGTGGCTGTCGATGATGCCGGTCGAGGGCGAGTGCAGCGCCGCGACGCAATGCAATGCGGGCTCCATCGCCACCACCGCCGCGCGATCGAGCCAGGCGACGTCGGTGACGCCGTTGGCGTGCGCCTTGCGCTGGAGGGCGCGCAACTCGTCGATCTGCCGCTCGTGCGTCGCCACGATGAGCTTGCCGCAGCGGCGGTGCGGCACGCGGCGCTCGGCGCAGTACGCGTAGAGCATCTCCCGTCCCCGCACGCAGCTCAGCGCCTTGCGCGAATCGCGGGGGTAATAGAGGCCGGCGTGAATGACTTCCGAATTGCGCGAGCTGGTGTGCGTGCCGATCGCCGTTTCCGCCTCGAGGATGACGACTTCCCGCCCGGCGATCGCCAGCGCGCGCGCGACCGCGAGGCCGATGAGGCCGGCGCCGACGACCACGCTGTCGACGCTATCCACGCGGCGCCCCGCGGGGCGGCAACAGGAACGTCATGGCGCACCAGGCCGCGGCCGCGCTTGCGGCGATCGCGCCGGCCATCGGCCGCGCGCTGCCGTCGAACGCCCAGCCCAGGCCGGCGCCGAGCGCCGAGCCGATGGCAAACGCCAGCGACCCCATGAGCGACGACGCGCTTCCGGCGCTCTGCGGAAACGGCGACAGCGCNNATCAGCGTGAGCGAGGAATTGGTCACGAAGGCGATGATACCGAGCTGCACGCCGAGCATGACGAGCAGGGGCGCGAGGAACGAGCGCGCGCGCAGCAGGCGCGCGAAGCTGCCGACCATGGCGACGGGCGTGTGCAGGATGCCGCCCGCGGGCGCGGTTTCCGGCAATGCGCGCAGCACGGCGGCGGCCAGCGCGACTGCGATCGCCGCGTGCAGCCAGTACACCGCCGACCAGCCGCCCGCGGCGAGCAGGGCGCTGCCCGCCAGCGGCGCGCAGATCGGCACCAGGCCGAAGGCGATCATCATGCGCGACAACAGGCGCGCGGCCTCCTCGTGGCTGTAGAGGTCTCGCACCACCGAGCGGCCGATCACCGGCCCGCACGACAGGCCGAATCCCTGCAGGCATCGCAGCCACGCGAGCGCGCTCGCATCCGGCGCGTTGGCGCTCGCCACGCTGGCGGCGGCAATGATCGCCAGCCCGGCGAGCGCACAGACCCGGCGGCCGTACCGGTCGGACAGCGGACCCCAGACGAGCTGCCCGCAGGCGACACCGGCGAACAGGCCCGTCAAGGTGGCCTGCGCGCCTGCCGCGTCGGTGCCGAAGGCGCCGGCGACCGCGGGCAGCGACGGGACCGTCGAATCGATGCCGAGCGCGACGAGCGCGATCAGAAAACCGAGCAGCAACGTGAGCGGAAGAGAAGCAGGCGCTGGCGGCAAGGCATGCCAGTCTAGCATCGGCATCCGGGCAGCGACTCTGGCGTCCGGTTCCCGCGCGTGCTGCTTATAATAGACCCGCATTCGCGGCCGCCATGGCAATCAATCCCTACACGATTTACTCGAAGACCGGCAAAGGCGTGCAGGAAGCCTCGGGCAAGACGGGGCTGCTCGCGCGCAGCGAGCGCGCCGTGTTGCAGCAGATCGACGGCAAGACGACGTTCGCGGATCTGCAACTGAAATTCGAGAAGACCCCGCCCGCGAAGTTCGATGCGCTGATCCAGCAGCTGGACAAAGATGGTTTCATCCGCGAGGTGCAGTCGAGTACCGCCCCGCAGCCCGCCCCCGCACCGGCCAGGCCCGCGNNTGGCGGCCCAGGCGCGCGCCGACGCGGAGCGCCGGGCGCGCGAGCACGCAGAATTCGATTTCCGCACCCGGGAAGAGGCGGTTGCGCGCGCTCGCGCAGAGGCCGAGGCGAAGGCACGCACGGAGCTCGAAGCGAAAGTGAAGGCGGCGCGCGAAGCGGCGGTGCGGGCCGCGGCAGAGGCCAAGGCGCGCGCGGAGGCGGAAGCCAAGGCGTTTGCCGCCGCCGCCGAGCGGGAGCGCGAAGCCGCGGCGGTGCGAGAGCGCGAGGCGCTCGCCCGCGCACAGCGCGAGGCATCGGAAAAGGAGCGCATCGAGGCCGAGCTGAACGCGCGCCTCGACGCGGAACGCGAGGCGCGCGAGGCAGCCGAGCGCGCGGCGCGGGAGCTGGCGGAGCGCGAGCGCGC
>DKBI01000240.1 GCA_002451175.1 Betaproteobacteria bacterium UBA6904 | reverse complement strand
TCGCCCGGCGTGCGCTTTCGCGTCGGCCTGAGCGCCCTCACCTATGCGGAGTATCTGCGCGACACGCTCGGCCGGGACGTGCTCTTCCTCATGGACAACGCGTACCGCTTCGTGCAGGCGGGGAGCGAGATCTCGGGCCTGCTCGGGCGCATGCCCGCGATGCTCGGCTACCAGCCGACGCTGATGACCGAGGTCGCGGCGCTCGAGGACCGCATCGTCTCGACGACGCACGGCAGCATCACCTCGGTGCAGGCGGTCTACGTGCCGGCCGACGACATGACCGACCCGGCGGTGAGCGCGATCCTCGGCCACCTCGACACGTCGGTCGTCCTGTCGCGCGCGCAGGCCGGCAAGGGCATCTACCCGGCGGTGGATCCGCTGCAGTCCGGCAGCCGCATGCTCGACCGGCAGATCCTCGGCGCGCGCCACTATGCGCTCGCCGAGGGCGTGCGCGAGCATCTCGCGCGCTACGCGGAACTCGAGGACATCCTCACCATGCTCGGCATCGAGGAGCTCTCGCCGCAGGACCGGCAGGTCGTGCTGCGGGCGAGGAAGCTGCAGCGCTACCTCTCGCAGCCGTTCCACGTCGTGGCCGAGCACACGGGCATCGGCGGCGCCTCGGTGCCGCTCGCCGACGTGCTCGACGACTGCGAGGCGTTCCTGCGCGGCGACTTCGACGAGCTGCCCGAGGACCGCTGCTACATGCGCGGCACGATGAAGGCGGGGGGCGCGTGAGCCCCTTCGTCCTGCATCTCGAGGCGACGACGCAGTACGAGCGCATCGAGGACGTGCTGAGCTTCGTCGCCGAGGATGCGAGCGGCAGCTTCGGCATCCAACCGGGGCACGCGCGCTTCGTGACCGTGCTCGAGTTCGGCCTCGCCAGTTTCCGCACGGCCGACGCCGGCTGGCGCTACGTGGCCGCGCCGGGCGCCGTGCTGCGCTTTGCGCGCAACGAGCTGCACCTCGCCACGCGGCGCTACGTCTGCGGCGCCGACTACGAGCGCATCCGCGACGCGCTGCGCCAGCAGCTGCGCGCGGAGGAGGACGCGCTGCGCGAGATCCGGCTCAGCCTGCGCCGCCTCGAGGAAAGCATGCTGCGCAGGCTCTGGCAGCTGGCGCGCGGCGAGGGCCGGGTCGCATGAGCGCGCCGCGCGAGCCCGCGGACGGCAACCGGCGCGGCGAAGCGCGCCGGCTCGAGAGCCGCATCGACCGCAAGGTGCAGCGACTGCAGCGCGCCGAGCAGGAGCGCCGCTCCGTGATCGGCGAGACCGCCTACCTCGGCACGCTGGGCGTGCTCCTCGTGCTTCCCGTGATCGTCGGCGCCTACCTCGGCCAATGGCTCGACGAGCGCCTGCAGGGCTTCGCGGTGCACTGGACCACCAGCCTGATCGTCGTCGGCGTCGTGGTCGGCGCGGTCAACGTCTACCTGTTCGTCCGGGAATGAGCCGATGACGCCACCCGCCGCACCGCCGCCGGCATTCCTGTCCGAGTCGCTGCTCACGACCTGGGGGATCCTGCTCGTGCTGCTGCTCGCCTGCGGGCTGTCGACGCGGCGGCTGCGCCTCGACCCGGGGCCCTGGCAGGTGGTGCTGGAGGGCATCGTCGGCGCCATCGAGGACGCCATCGCCGCGGTGCTCCCCGAGCACGCGACGCGCGTGCTGCCGTTCGTGGCCACGCTCTGGATCTTCATCGTCATCGCCAACCTGACGGGCATCGTCCCCGGCCTGCACGGGCCGACCGGCGACCTGTCCGTCACCGCCGCGCTCGCCGTGCTGGTCTTCCTCTCGGTGCACTGGTTCGGCATCCGCATTCACGGGCTGCGCCGCTACCTGCGCCACTACGTCGAGCCGAATCCGCTGCTCCTGCCGTTCCACCTCGTGAGCGAGCTCTCGCGCACGGTGGCGCTCGCGCTGCGCCTGTTCGGCAACATGTTCAGCCTCGAGATGGCGGCGCTGCTCGTCCTGCTGGTCGCGGGATTCCTCGCGCCCGTGCCGGTGCTGCTGCTGCACCTCGTCGAAGCGCTGGTGCAGGCCTACATCTTCGGCATGCTGGCGCTGATCTACATCGCGGGCGGCATCCAGTCGCTGGCGCCCCGCCTGCCCAGCCCAAAGGAGTGACGCCATGAACGACATCGCCTGGTTCACGCTCGTCTCGACCGTCGCCGCGGCGGCCGCCATCGCGCTGGGCGCGCTGGGGCCGGCGCTCGCCATGGGCCGCTCGATCTCGCAGGCGCTGGAGGCGCTGGCGCGGCAGCCCGAGGCCGAGCGGGCCATCACGCGCACGCTGTTCATCGGCCTGGCCATGATCGAATCGCTGGCGATCTACGTGCTCGTGGTGGTGCTCATCATCCTGTTCCGCAACCCGCTCCTCGCCTATCTGCTGAAGTAGGCCGGCGCCATGCAACTCGACTGGGTGAGCTTCGCGCTGCAGATCGTCAATTTCCTGGCGCTGGTGTGGATCCTGCAGCGCTTCCTCTATCGCCCCGTGCTGCAGACCATCGCGCGCCGGCGCGCGGCCATCGAGAAGACGCTCGCCGACGCCGGGGCGCGCCAGACGCAGGCCGAGGCGCTCGAGCGGCAGTACCGCGACCGGCTGGCGGCGTGGGAGCGCGAGAAGGCGGACCTGCGCGCCGCCGCGCTGGCGCGGCTCGAGGGCGAGCGCGCGCAGCGCATGGCCGCGCTGCAGCAGGCGCTCGACGGCGAGCGCGAGAAGCGCTCCGTCGTCGAGGAGCGGCAGCGGCGCGAGCAGCAGCGCCGGCTCGCGGAAGAAGCGGCGGCACAGGGCGCGCGCTTCGCTGCCCGCCTGCTGGCGCGCGTGGCCGCCCCGGAAGTCGAGGCGCGTCTCGTCGGCATGGCGTGCGAGGACCTGGCCGCGCTGCCCGACGCGCAACGCGAAGCGATCGGCGCCGCCTGCCGGGAGGCCGGCGGTCGCGCGCGCGTCGCCAGCGCGTTCCGGCTCGGCGAGGCTGCGCGCCGCGCGCTGGTCGAGCGGCTGCGCGCGGTGGTGCAGCCGGATCTCGAGGCGGATTTCGAGCAGGATGCCGGGCTGGTCGCCGGACTGCGCATCGCCATCGGTTCCTGGGTGCTGCGCGCCAACGTCCGGGACGAGCTCGTCTATTTCGCGGAAGGCGCCGCGCGTGGCGAGTGAGGCGCGCTCGCCGGCGGGCCGCGGTGCGACGCCGCCCTACCGCTTCGGGCTGCGCGTCACCGAGCAGGGATTCATCGTCGCGATCGGCGACGGCATCGCCCGCCTCGCCGGGCTGCCCTCGGCGCAGATGGACGAAGTGCTGCGTTTCGAGGACGGCAGCCGCGCCCTCGTGTTTGCACTCGATCCCGACCTGGTCGGCGCCATCCTGCTCGAGCAGGGCACGGCGCTGACCGCCGGCACGGCGGCGCACCTGACCGGCGAGCGGCTCCGGCTGCCGGTCGGCGACGACCTGCTCGGGCGCGTCATCGACCCGCTGGGCGTGCCGCTCGATGACCAGGCGCCGCTCGCCGGCGCGGCGCACGGCGAGCTCGACGCGCCCTCGCCGCCCATCATCGCGCGCGACTTCGTCAATACCCCGCTCTATACCGGCAACCGGATCGTCGACGCGCTGATCCCGCTCGGCCGCGGGCAGCGGCAGCTGCTGATCGGCGACACGGGGCTCGGCAAGAGCGCCTTCGCGATGGACACCGTGATCCATCAGAAGGGCCGGGGCGTGCTCTGCGTGTACGTGCTGATCGGCCAGAACCGCTCCAGCGTGGCGAGCACGATCGCCACGCTGCGCGCCGCCGGCGCCCTGGAGCACACGGTGTGCCTGGTCGCGGAGGCGACCACCACGCCCGGACTGAAATACCTCGCACCCTTCGCCGGCTGCGCGGCCGCCGAATACTGGATGGCGCAGGGACGCGACACGCTCATCGTCTACGACGACCTGACGACGCACGCCCAGGCCTACCGCGAACTGTCGCTGCTGCTGCGCCGCCCCCCGGGCCGCGAGGCCTATCCCGGNNGACATCTTCTATCTGCATTCGCGCCTGCTCGAGCGCTCGACGCGCCTCGCCGCGGCGCACGGCGGCGGCAGCATGACGGCGCTCGCGATCGTCGAGACCAAGGAGGGCGAGATCGCCGCGTACATCCCGACCAACCTGATCTCGATCACCGACGGGCAGGTGTATTTCGACGCGACGCTGTTCCGCGGCGGCTTCCTCCCGGCGATCGACATCACGCGCTCGGTCTCGCGCATCGGCGGCAAGGCGCAGCACCCGCGCGTCAAGCAGGCGGCGGGGCGCATGAAGCTCGATTACCTGCAGTTCCTCGAGCTCGAAGCCTTCACGCGCTTCGGCGCCCGGCTCGAAGCGTCCGTGGCCGCCAAGATCGCGCGCGGGCGCGTGCTGCGCGAAATGCTCAAGCAGGAACGGCTCGCGCCGCTGCCGATCGAAGTGCAACTCGCCGGGCTGATGGCCTTCAATGCGGGCTTGTTCGAGGGCCTCGACGCCACGGCGGTCGCCGGCCGGTTGCGCCGGCTGGCCGACCTCACGCGCGAGCAGGGCCTCACCCTCCAGGTCGACGATGCGGCGTGGATGAAGGCCATCCGCGGCGCTCTGCCGGCACCCGCCAAACCGGACGCACCCCATGGGACGACGCCACCCCCTCGAGCAGCGGCTGCGCAGCCTGGCTGAAATCCGCGACATCATGGGCGCGATGCAGAACCTCGCCCTGATCGAGACGCGCAAGCTCGCGCGCGTGCTGCAGACCGAGCAGCGCATGCTCGCCAGCATCCGCGAGGCCGCCGGCGATTTCNNCTGCTGGTCGGCAGCGAGCGCGGCTTCTGCGGCGATTTCAACGACGCCGTGCTGCGCGAGCTGAAGGCGCTGCCACCCGAAGTCGCCCTGATCGTCACGGGCAGCAAGCTCTCGGCGCGCCTGCAGGGGGAAGCGCGGATCATCGAGCACCTGCCGGGTGCCGCCGCCCTCGAGGACGTGCCCTCGGTCCTGCTCGGCGTCATGCACACGCTCGACCGCTGGCACGCAGCGCAGGCGCCGGAGATCCCCATGCGCCTGAGCGCGCTGCATCACGTCGACGAGGGCATCGCGCACAGCGCGCTGGATCCCTTCGCGGACGCCGTGCCCGCAGCGTCCGCGGCGTCCGATGCCCCGCTGCTCACGCTCGCGCCGCAGGATTTTGCCGGCCAGCTCGTCGACCACTACGTGTTCGCGGCGCTGCACGACATTTTCTATCGCTCGCTTGCCGCGGAGAACCAGCGGCGCATGCAGCACATGGACGCCGCCGTGCGGCGGCTCGACCAGAAGGTCGAGCAACTCTCGCGGCGCGGCCGCAGCCTCCGCCAGGAGGAAATCACCGAGGAAATCGAGGTTATCCTGCTGAGCGGAGACCTGATGAATGCCTGACGCCCCCGCTTCCCGGCGCCGCGCCGGCGCGCTGCTCGCCGCCGACATCGGCGGCACCAAGGCGCTGCTCGCCCTGCACGACGCCGAGGGCTTTCGCTTCGAGCGCCGCTACGCCTGCCGCGACTTCGCCTCGTTCGAGGCGCTGCTCGAGCGCTTTCGGGCCGATGCGCGGCGCGGACTCGGGGCCCCGCCGCGGATTGCGCGCGCCTGCCTCGGCGTCGCGGGTCCTGTCGAGGGCGGCCGCGTGCACATGACGAATCTCGGCTGGGACATCGCCGCGGACGACCTCGGCATCGAGCGCGTGCGTCTGCTCAACGATTTCGAGGCCGGCGCGCACGCGCTCGCGCGCCTGCGCGACCGGGATCTCGCCGCGCTGCAGGCCGGCGCACCGGTCGCCGGGGCCCCGCGCCTGCTGATCGGCGCGGGCACCGGCCTCGGCGTCGCCATCGTCACCGGCCGCGGTCGCAGCGTGCGCATCATTCGCGGCGAGGGCGGCCATGCCGCATTCGCCCCCGCCGACGAGGCGCAGGCCGCGCTGTGGCGTCACCTCCACGGCTCGCTCGGTCGCGTTGAACTCGAGCACGTCGTCTCCGGACCGGGGCTGGCGAGGATCTATGCCTTCCTGCGCGATGCCGGGCGGCAGACCGAGAGCCCGGCGGTTCGCGCCATGCTCGAGCGCGGCGACCGCGCGGCGGCCATCTCGCGCGCCGCCTTGCGCGACGGCGACGCGCTCGCGCTGGCGGCGCTCGACCTCTTCATCGCCTGCTACGGCGCGGCAGCGGGCGACTACGCGCTCGCGGTGCTCGCGCGCGGCGGCGTCTATCTCTCGGGCGGCATCGCCGCGCGGATTCTCGAGCGCCTGCGCGCCGGGCCGTTCCTAAGCGCATTCAACGCCAAGGGCGCGTTCGCCGACGCGGCGGGGCGCTGCCCGGTGCACGTCGTCACGAACGAGCGTCTGGGCCTGCTCGGCGCGGTGGCGGCCGCGCCGGCGTGACGGCGCGCTGGCGGCCGTTGCGTTTCCTCAACGGCTGATCGGCGCGGTCCGGCGACACTGGGCTGTCATTCCCGGAGGCCCGCCATGGGACACGAGCAACTCCACGAACCGGTCAGCGCAATCAGCGAGGAGACGCTCGAGCGGCATCGAGCGATCACGTCCCTGATCGAGGAACTCGAGGCGATCGACTGGTACCAGCAGCGCGCCGACGCCTGCCACAATCACGAGCTGAAGGCGATCCTGTCGCACAACCGCGACGAGGAGAAGGAGCACGCGGCGATGCTCCTCGAGTACCTGCGGCGCGCCGATCCCGTGTTCGCGAAAGAGCTCAAGGACACTCTGTTCACCGACACGCCGATCGGCCACGGCCGGAGCTGAGGCCGCGGGCCCCGCGCCCGCGCGGGTCGTGAATCGCATCCTTGCGCGCCGCCTGCTGGCCGCGCTCGCGCTTCTGGCGATGGCGTGGGTCGCGCTGCCGCCGGTTCGCGCGCAGCCGGCGCCGGCCGTCGAGCTGGCGTTCTTCTACGGCCAAGGCTGCCCGCATTGCGCCGCGATGGACGATTTTCTTCGGGCGCTCGGCGCTGCGCACGCGCCGCTTCGCGTGCGGGCGTACGAAGTCTATGGGAACCGCGATCACGCGCGCCTGCTGGCGCGCGTCGCGGACGGCTACGGCGTCGCCATCGAGGGCGTGCCGACGGTGTTCGTAGGGAACGCGGCGTTCAGCGGCTATTCGGCGGAAATCGCCGGGCGCATCGCGCGCGCCGTCGTCGAGTGTGAGCGGCGGGACTGCGGCTCGCCGCTCGCGCGTGCCAGCGCCGCGGCGCCGCCCGCGGCCCTCACGCTGTCCGCGGTGCTGATGGCGGCCGCGGTAGATGCCATCAACCCCTGCGAGATGGCCGTGCTGCTCATCCTGCTGATCGCCGTGCTGGAGTCCGGCAACCGGCGCCGGGCGCTCTTCGCCGGGCTCGCCTTCTCGGCCGCGATCTTCATCTCTTACTTCCTGATGGGCCTGGGGCTGTATTCGGCGGTGCAGGCCGTTGGGGTCGCGCGCCGGATCACCGTCGCGGTGGCCTTGCTGGCCGTGCTGATCGGCCTGTTCAACCTCAAGGACTATTTCTGGTACGGCCGGTGGTTCACGATGGAAGTGCCGATCCGCTGGCGCCCCGCGATGCAGCGCGTCATCCGCCGCGTCACCTCGGTGCCCGGCGCCTTCCTCGTCGGTTTCGTGGTGAGCCTGTTCCTGCTGCCGTGCACCTCCGGCCCCTACCTCGTCATCCTCGGCCTGCTCGCGAAGACCGCGACGCGCGCGGACGCGATGCTCTGGCTGCTGCTCTACAACGCNNCTGCTGCTGCTCGGCGCCGCCCTCCTCGCCGGGATGGGGTTGGGCTGGCTGTAGGAAACCGCGCTGCGCGACCGTGCGCCTCCGGCACGCGGCCGGCGCCCTCGTTCCTAAGGCTCCTTGACGCCGGTGATCATGGCCTTGATGAGGTTCTCCCGGTGCAGCGCGCTGCCCACGAGGACGCCGCCGATGTGCACCAGCACCAGCGCGAGCGCGAGATGCGCCAGGACCTCGTGCGCCTCGCCCCAGAACTTGTCTTTTCCGCTGCGCTGCCTGCCGCCGTGGCGCGCACGATCCTCGTGCGCTGCCGCGATCGTCACCACGCCGGGCGCGCGGGCGAGCGGTCCGCGGCCCTCGACGGCCTCGGCCTCGAGCCCCGTCCAGCAGGTGGCGAGCAGCGTCACGAGCAGCGCGACGATCATCCAGCCGCCCAGCGGGTTGTGGCCGACGTAGTGGATCGGCCGGCGCGCGAGGAGCGAGCGCGCATAGCGCAGGGTTTCCTCGCGTCCGCGGACGAAGTCCGTGAAGCGCGCGTACTTCGTGCCGACGAATCCCCAGACCACGCGCACCGCGACGATCCCCAGCACGACGTAGCCCAGCACCGCGTGCACGCGGCTCTCGTCGTCGCCCGACGCGTAGGCGGCGACGAAGCCGACGACGAGCGACCAGTGGAGCGTGCGCACGACGAGGTCCCAGACGCGCACGGCGCCGGCTTGCGTCGCATCGCCCCGGCGCTGCGTCATGGCCGCGAGTCCCCCCGCTGCAGCGTCTCGATGTCCCTGGCGTAGCGGCCGTTCGGCGTGAACCGCGGTTCGAACAGCGCCAGCAGATTCAATTCCTCCTCGACGAGCCGGCTGAGCAGAAACCGCTCCCGCACCGTGTCGCGCGCGGCCGCGCCGAGGCGCCGCCGCAGGGCCTCGTCGCGGAGCAGCGCGGCGATGCGCGCGCCGGCGTCGGCGACCGAGTCCACCAGGAAGCCGTTCACGCCATCGGCGATCTGGTGGCGGATGCCGCCGCAGTTTCCGCCGATCACCGCCGCCCCTTTCCACATCGCTTCGGTCACCGTGAGGCCGAAGCCCTCGCGCAGCGACTTCTGCAGCACCACGGCGGCGCGCCGCTGCAGGGCGTTGACCAGGGCGCTGTCTTCCGCGGTGAGGATCCGCACGCGGTCCGCCTTGCAGTCGAGCAGCGACTCGAACACCGCCTGCCCCTCCGGATCGTCGATCGCCACGTTGCCGAGCAGCACCAGCGTGGCCTCGGTCTGCCCGCGCGCGATGTGAAACGCCTCGATGACGCCTTCCGGGTCCTTCCATCGATCGAAGCGCGCGATCTGCGCGACGATCGGCAGGTCCGTCGGGATGCCGTGGTGGGCGAGCCGCTCGGCGGCCTCCGCCGCCGACAATTCGCGGTTCTTCACCGAGAACGGATCGATCGCCGGCATGATGAAGAACTGCGGCACCGGGATTTCGCGCCGGTACTCCGGCAGCGACAGCACCACGGCGTCGTACGCCTCGACGAACGACCGCACGTAGTCCCAGGCCTCCGGCATCGGCGCGGACAGGTCGAGATGGCAGCGCCAGATCCACGGGCAGGTGTGGCGGAAATGCGCGATGAGCGGCAGCGGCTGCGGGTC
>DKBI01000038.1 GCA_002451175.1 Betaproteobacteria bacterium UBA6904 | reverse complement strand
CCACGAGCCGCGAAACGGCGTGAACGGATAGACCGAGAGCAGCGTCATGCAGCCTGCCGCATTGACGAACACGGTGTTGGTACCGAGCACGTCGTAGATCTGGTGTAGCGCCTCGAGTCCGCCACAGCCGGCGCACATGGGCGTGCCGGTGCCGAGCAGGTGAGTGGAAGGCAGATCCTTCATGCGCCGGATCGCATCGCTCATGGCTTCTCTCCCAGCTCTTTTCGCTCAACCACCGCGATCGCCTGAAGCTTGCGGACCTGGCGCAGTTCACGTTCCGTGAAAAGCAGTTGTGGCGGCGGCGTCTCGCCGCGCGCTGCGAAGCCCAGCATGCGCTTCGCAATGTCGTAGAACTCCTCCGGCGGGATGTTCCGTCCGCCAAGGCCGCCGATGATGCTCGCCAACATCGGCGCGTTGGGCATCCCATACAACGCGGCCGCCAGCTCCGCGTGCAGCACGCCGCCCTGTCCCATGGACAAATCCTGATCGATCACGGCGACTGCCTTTTTGCCGGCCAACGCGGCGCGCAGCGCGGCCGCCGGGTAGGGCCGCAGCCAGCGCGGTCGCACCACCCCGGCCGCGACGCCGGCCTCGCGCAAGCGATCGGCCGCCTCGCAGGCCTTGGTCGCCCCCGCGCCGATCATGACGAACACCATGTCGGCATCCTCGCTGCGATAGGTCGCCAGCGGACCCGTGCGCCGCCCGAATGTCTGAAAGAACTGCTCGGCGATCTCGTCGAGCATGGCGAGCGCCTGTTGCGCGGCGAGGTGAGTCTCGTAGCGGAAATACGAGTAGGGCGAGCCGGCCAGCACGGCTACCGCCTGTGACACCGGCTTGCTGGCGCGAAAGCGCACGTTCTGTGGATCGAACGGCGGCAGGAATCGTTGCACTGCCTCGGTCGCGGGCAATTCGACGGGCTCGCGCGTAAAGGAGAGCGTGAAGCCGTCGAGATTGACGATCACCGGCAGGCGCACGCGGCTGTCCTCGGCAATGCGGTAGGCGAGCAGCACATGGTCGAGCACCTCCTGGCAGGTGGCGCAGTGCACCTGCAGGAACCCGCTGTCGCGCGTGGCGAGCACGTCGTTGTGGTCCGATTCGAGCGTGATCGGGCTGGCGAGCCCGCGCGAGACATTCACCAGCACAAACGGCGCACGCCACCCGGGTACGGTGAAGATCATTTCCATGGCGTACAGCAAGCCCTGCGAGGAGGTCGCCGTGAATACGCGCACCCCGGTTGCGGCCGCGGCAGCTGCAGCGGTGACCATGGAATGTTCCGATTCGAGCATCGTGAGGCGGCCCGTCATCTCGCCGTGCTCAAACCAGCGTGCCAGCGTTTCAATGATTTCGGTCTGTGGCGTGATCGGAAACGCCGGCACGTAGTCGACTTGCGCGAGGCGTGCGCCCCAGGCCGCCGCCGCATTGCCAGTGAGAAGCTGGCGGTTCATCCCGCGCCACCCGCCTCGATCTTGGCCGCTTCATGTTCGGGCACGGCCTGAATGGCGTGCGGCGGACAAACTGCGGCGCAGACCAGGCAGCCTTTGCAGTGGTCGTAGTCGATCTCCGGCGCCCCGTCGGCGCGCACGTGAATCGCGCTGTCCGGGCAGAGCGTCGAGCACACCCACACGCAGCGGTGGCAGTGGGCATAGTCGATCACCGGGCGCATCGTGCGCCACAGCCCGGTGCGCACCTGCACGCTGGTCGCTGGCGCGAAAATGTCCGGCGCCGCAACGCGTGCCGGTTCGAACGGCAGCTCAGTCCAGTCCGGGGCCTCATACGCGCGGGCGCTAATGGCGGCCCCTTCGTGCACAACGCCCTCGTGCGCCGCCATGGCGTCAAACGCGCTGAATGCTTCGTCGAGGTTGGCCGTGAGCGCGGCTTCGCCGAGCGCGCGAAGTTCTGTGCGGAGCGCGCGTTCCAGGGCGGCGCGCGAGATCACGCCAAGCAGGCGCGCCGCTGCCCCCGCGCAGCGCGTGCCGATGTGAGGCAGCGCGGCCCGGTCCGTGATTTCGCCGGTTACCGGCAGGGCGATGACGGTCGCGCCGCTGTTGAGGCGCTGGCGCCAGGTGTCGGGCCTCTCTCTGCTGTTCAGGAGCAGTACCGTGTCGGCCGTGACCCCGAGCATGAGGTTGGCCGCCGGCACCGGCACGAGCGTCTCATCCGCCACCACGACAAGATCGGGATGCGTGATGACACCACGTTCCTGGATTGGCGCGCGCGCGGCCCTCACATACGCGAACATCGGCGCACCGCGCCGCTCGGCACCGTAAATCGGCGCGTCCTGGACCTCGAAGCCTTCCTCGAAGAAGGCCGTCCCGAGAATGCGGCCGGCGGTCTTGATGCCCTGGCCGCCGCGGCCATGAAAGCGAATCCGATACATGTCGTCTGGTGCGCTTCCGTGTCTCCTCAATAAATGGACCAGCGGCGCGTCGCCATTGCGCGGCGCACCCGCTCGGTAGCGAGTTGCACGGCAGCATCGCGCGGAGATATCCCGCGCTGGCGAACCGCGTCGAGCACTTGTTTGGTGTTGGTCCGCAACTTCTCCTCGATCGCCGCGAACGCGGCCGACTGCGTAGCGCCGTGATACTCCATGGCTGCACAGATTACGCCGCCGGCATTCGCGATGAAGTCCGGCACCACCAGCACGCCCTTGTCGCGCAGGATTCGCTCCGCGCCAACGGTGAAGGGGATATTGGCGCCCTGGACAACGAGCTTCGTCTTGAGACGCCGCGCATTGTCCTCATTTACAACATCCGGGCGTGCCGCTGGAATCCAGATGTCGCAATCGACGTCGATGATTGCATCGCGCTCGAGGCGCATCGCGCCGGGGTAATCGCGCACGCTCTTGCCGGCTTCCTTGAGCGGGAAGAGGATGCCGAGATCGAGACCCTTGGGATCATGAATCGTGCCGCGGGAATCATTTGCCGCCACCAGCACTGCGCCAAGATTGGCGAGAAAACGCGCCGCGTGCTTTCCGACTGCGCCAAAGCCCTGGATCGCGACGCGGGCACCGCGCAATTCGAGGTTGCAGTAACGCGCCGCGACGTCCGTGACATGGCTCACGCCCCAGCCGGTGGCGCCGATCTCATCGAGCGGGATGCCACCGATTTCGCGCGGCAGACCGACCGAGCGCCCGATCTCGTCCTTGACCCATGCCATGCAGGTTTCGTCGGTTCCCATGTCGGGCCCGAAGATGTAGTCCTGCTCGTTGCGCAGGGCATAGGCAAAGGCGCGGATCAGCTGTTCCTTGCGGGCACGGTCCATTTTCGGATCGGCGAAAAGCACGGACTTGCCGCCGCCATGGGCGAGACCGGCGGCGGCATTCTTGAGTGTCATGGCACGGGCAAGGCGCGCACATTCCGTGAGGCTCACATCGGGCGCCATGCGCAGGCCGCCGATCGACGGACCAGCGGCGACGTTGTCGACCACCAGAATGCCTTTCAGCCCGATGCCCGGCTCGTGGACATGTATGACCTTGGCGGGACCGAGGTCGTCGGCGAGCTCAAACACCTGTTCCATCGGAGCGCCTCCCGGCAGCGGGCTGACAGGGCTACTCTGCGTACTACGACACTGTGGGCGTGTGCTGGCATTGACACAGATCAACAGCGCCGTCACCGCAGGCCGGCGCGGCTGCGATAAGATGAATCCATGCGGCCGCTATTTCACCCGTCGCTCATTAATGACCCGTTTGGCGATCCGGGGGTCTACGTCGATTGCCTGTTCGAGAAGCGGGCGGTGCTGTTCGATTTGGGCGATGTCCGCGCGCTTGCGCCGCGCAAGATCTTGCGGGTCTCCGACGTATTCGTTTCGCACGCGCACATGGATCATTTCATGGGTTTCGACTGGCTGCTGCGCATCTGTCTCGGACGCAGCGTGGTGATAAGGCTCTATGGGCCGGTCGGTCTTGTCGATCAGGTCGGCAGCCGGCTGGCCGGTTACACCTGGAACCTCGTTGACAGCTACGAAACCGATCTCGAACTGATCGTGACCGAGGTGCTTTCGGAATCAAGCGCGCGCCGGGCGCGGTTTCGCTGCAAGCGGGAATTCGTGCGCGAGGGGGAGGAGACATTGACGGTCACGGACGGGGTATTGCACAGCGAGGAGGCATTCCGGGTGCGCTGTGCACTGCTCGATCACAAGACGCCATGCCTCGCTTTCGCGCTCGAGGAAGATCGTCACCTGAATGTCTGGAAGAACCGCCTCGATGAGCTGGGGGTTCCGACCGGTCCGTGGCTTGCGGGCTTCAAGCGTGCCGTGCGCCGCGGCATGCCGGACGATACGCCGATCACGGTGGTGTGGCAGGATCGAGATGGGCCGCACGAGCGCGTGTTTCCGCTCGGGGAGCTACGCGACTCGGCGCTGCGCATCGTGCCAGGCCAGAAAATTGCCTACGTGACCGATGTGATTTACAGCGAGGCAAACGCCGCGCGTATCGCACACCTCGCCCAGGGGGCCGATGTGCTTTTCATCGAGGCGCCGTTTCTGGATGTCGATGCCGAGCGGGCGGCGGCACGCTTCCATCTCACGGCACATCAGGCCGGAACGCTCGCTCGCGCCTGCGGCGCGAAGGCGGTTGTGCCNNCGCCCGATTCCTTCGACTTCACACTCCACGACATCGCCCGGCTTCAGGAACTCGGGCGGTTTGCGCGCGAAACCAACGCCGCTCGGCGTGCCAGTCGCGATGATATCGCCGGGCTCGAGCGTCATGCCGCGCGAAAGTGTCGCGATGATCGTCGCCACGTCGAAGATCATGTGACGGGTACTCGAGTCCTGCTTTAGCGT
>DKBI01000299.1 GCA_002451175.1 Betaproteobacteria bacterium UBA6904 | reverse complement strand
GCGCGACGTGATTCCCTTCCCCCGCACCCCCGGAAACGCCAAGTACTGAAACGCGCGTGCGCCAACGGCGCGGCGATTCGCGCCGCGTCCAGCGCGCTTGACAAGTTCTGTATTTCTATTACTATGGAAACATAGAACCAAAGGTCCTTGCCCTCATGCACCCCGCCGACGCCGAGCCCATTGCCCACTACGCCGACATGTTTGCCGCCATGGGCACGGAATCGCGCCTGCGGATCATGCAGCTGCTGCTCTCGGCTCACCCGGAAGGTCTGGTCGTCGGCGAGATCCAGGCGCAGCTGGGCCTTTCCGCATCCAACCTTTCGCATCACCTCGACAAGCTGAAGAACGAGGAACTGGTTGCCGTGCAACGCGAGGGCACTTTCCTGCGCTGCCGGGCGAATACCGCCGCCCTGCAGAGGCTCCTCGCCTTTCTCTACGCCGAGTGCTGCCAGCGCAGTTGCGCGGTTTCCCCCAAAAGCATCCTGAAGCCTGCCTCCTAGGAGAACGATCATGCAATCGTCCGACATCAAGACCCTCGTCATGGACCGGTACGCCCGCGCGGCGCGCAGCGTGGCGCAGACCTCGAGCAGCGGCTGCTGCGGCACGACGCGTGCGCCGAGCCAATGTGGCGACCCGATCACGGGCAACTTGTACGACGCCGCGCAGACCGGCGGTCTGCCGGAGAAGGCCGTGCTCGCCTCGCTGGGCTGCGGCAACCCCACGGCGCTGGCGGAGCTGCAGCCCGGCGAGACGGTGCTCGACCTCGGCTCGGGGGGCGGCATCGACGTCCTGCTCTCCGCCAAGCGGGTCGGTCCTGCGGGCAAGGTCTACGGGTTGGACATGACCGACGACATGCTGGCGCTGGCCAACGAGAACAAGCGCAAGGCCGGCGCGCACAACGTCGAGTTTCTGAAGGGCGAGATCGAGCACATTCCGCTGCCGGACAACGCCGTGGACGTGATCATCTCCAACTGCGTCATCAACCTGTCGGCGGACAAGAATCGCGTGCTGCGCGAGGCGTTCCGCGTGCTGCGGCCCGGCGGGCGCTTCGCGGTTTCGGATGTCGTGACACGCGGCGCGATCCCGGAGGCGATTCGCGGCAGCATGCTGCTGTGGGTCGGCTGTGTCGCGGGCGCGCTCGACGTGGACGATTACGAGGCGAGATTGCGGGCCGCCGGCTTCACCGCGATCGCGATCGAGCCGACGCGCGTCTACCGCGCCGAGGATGCCAGCGAATTCCTGCAGGAGAAAGGTCTCGACGCGGGCGCCATCGCGAGCGCCGTGGACGGACGGATCCTGAGCGCATTCATCCGCGCGACCAAGCCCGCGACGGTCTGATCGCGCGGCGCGCACGGCGCCGCGGCTCGCGGCGGCCGGCTAGGGCATGGCCCGCGCGTCCGCGAGGCGGATCATGCCGCGGATCACGCGATACAGCAGCCAGCACCACGTGATCAGCAGCCCGGTGCCGCCGAGCGCCACTGCGCCGAACGACGAGAAGATCGCGCCCCATTCGATGACGATGCGCTCCGACGCAGACGCGCTCAGCAGCACCGCCTTGACCCAGGGCCAGGCGCTGGCGAGGAGCGCGGCAAGACACAGCGCGTACCACAGCAGACCGTACCAGAACGTGCGGATCAGCCAACCGTGGTGGCTGTCGACGTAGCTCCCGGGCGCAGCGCCGCGCTTGACGTAGTTGATCACCAGACCGATGAGAGCCGGCCAGATGANNACGGGCTCTGAGGCGCTTGAGGAAGGCGAAGTGCTCATGGCGTCACCCGATCCGTTTGAGCTGGGTCTTGTAGATTTCCTGCCGCTGCGCGTAGCTGTCGGCGATGAAGCGCAGCATCGCCACGTCTTCCTCGGTGAGCTGGCGCACCACCCGGGCCGGCGCCCCGAGGATCAGCGAGCGGTCCGGAAAGCGCTTGCCTTCCGCGATGACCGACCCCGCGCCGACGATGCACTCCCTGCCGATCACGGCGTTGTTCAGGATCACGCTCTGGATGCCGACCAGCGAGCCGTCGCCGATCGTGCAGCCGTGCAGCATCACCTGGTGCCCCACCGACACGCCATTGCCGACGTGGAGCGGACTCCCGGGATCTGCGTGCAGCACGCTGCCGTCCTGGATGTTGCTGCCCTCGCCGACGCGGATCGCCTCGGTGTCGCCCCGCGCGACGACCCCCGGCCAGAGGCTCGCGCGCTCGCCCAGCGTGACATCGCCGATGACCGTCGCCTCGTGAGCGACGTACGCCGATTGCGGGATGCGCGGTCGCCGGTCGCCGAGTTCATAGATCGCCATCGTCCCATTACCCCATCGCTGGAATCACCGTCGCCTCGCGATAGCCGTAAGCGTACCCGAATCGGCGCGACCTAGCCCTTGATGCAGACCAGCGGCTCGAGGCGCGCGACCTTTCTTGCCAGCCCCGCAGCCTCGGAAGCGTCGACGACTGCGGTGACGTCCTTGTACGCGCCCGGCGCTTCCTCGGCGACGCCGCGCGGCGACGGGCTGCGAATGAGAATGCCGCGCGCCGCGAGTTCGTCGATCACCTGGCGGCCGTGCCACTGGCGCAGCGCCTGGTTCCGGCTCATCGCGCGGCCCGCGCCGTGGCACGCGGACCCGAACGAGCGCGCCTCGCCGGTCTCGGCACCCGCCAGCACGTAGGACGCAGTGCCCATCGAGCCGCCGATCAGCACGGGCTGGCCCGTGGCGCGCAGCGCTTCCGGAACGTCCGCGTGCCCCGGGCCGAAGGCGCGCGTCGCCCCCTTGCGGTGNNTCCACGACGTGCTCCTCGAGCTTGCAGGTATTGTGCGAGACGTCGTAGAGCAGATCGAGACGCGCCCGCGGCAGGATTTCCGCGAACACCTCGCGCGCCAGGTGCGTCAGGATCTGCCGATTGGCGAGCGCACAGTTGATCGCGGCGCGCATCGCGCCGAGGTACTCCTCGCCGACGGGCGAGCGGATCGGCGCGCAGGCCAGCTCGCGATCCGGCAGCCGGATGCCGTGCAGTCCTGCCGCCACCGCCATGCGCTTCAGGAATTCGGTGCCGATCTGATGCCCGAGGCCGCGCGAGCCGCAGTGGATCGTGAGCAGCGCATCGCCCTCGCGCAGGCCGAACGCCTGCGCGGCGCCCGGGTCGAACACCTGGGCGACTTTCTGCACTTCGAGGTAATGNNGCCCAGCGTGCCCATCTCGTCGCGCTGCCGCTGCTTGGCGCGATCCGAAACGCTGCCCGGCTTGGCATGCGCCATGCAACCCCCTTCCTCGATGCGCACCAGATCGTCCACCTCGCCCCAGCCGCGCTTCACCGCCCAGCGCGCGCCGCCCGCGAGCATGGCATCCATGTCCGCGGCGCCCAGGCGGATGGCGCCCGTGCTACCGAGGCCCGCCGGAATGCGCTGGTAGAGGCAGTCGGCGAGCCGCTGCTGCACGCCGGCCACCTCGAGCGCGCTCAGCCCCGTGTGCAGGCTGCGCACGCCGCACGAGATGTCGAATCCCACGCCGCCCGCGGAGACCACCCCCCCTGCGTCCGGGTCGAACGCCGCGACCCCGCCGATCGGAAATCCGTAGCCCCAGTGCGCATCCGGCATGGCGTAGGACGCTTTGACGATCCCGGGAAGCGACGCGACGTTGACGACCTGCTCGTACACCTTGTCGTCCATGGCGCGAAGCAAGGCCTCCGTCGCGTAGATGACGCCGGGCACCCGCATGGCGCCGATCGGTGCGATTTCCCACTCGGTGTCGCTGCGCTGCCGGAAGCGAGACGGTTCCATGGCGTTGTCCTCAGACGTCGACGACGCACTGCGCGACCCACTGCCCCTGCGCGTCGCGCGCCACGCGCAGNNTCGAAGCGCCCGAACAGCATGCGGCGCGTCGCCATCTCGTAGACGATCGCGTTCAGCCACTCGGCGAGCAGCAGCTCCTCGTCCGGCGCATCGCATTCGATGGCGACCGGATCGCGCGCCGCGACGCCGCGCGGATCCGTGATCACCGCAGTCATTGCCAGCGCGGCCTGCTCGAAGGCCCGCTCGCGGCTCTCGCCCACGCCACGCACGCCCACGTCGGCCATGTGCTCGAAATGTTCCCAGCGGGCACCGGGCGCGGAGGCAGCCATGATCGCGATTGTAGTTTCGTGCATGCGCCGCACCCCCGCCGTTGACGGTCGTCAACGCCAGCCGGGCCGGCCGGGACCATGCTGGATGCGACCGTCGGCGCCGCCGAATCCCAAGCTGCCATGCCCGCCCCTCTTCCCCACTCGGACGACATCGGTCCCGCGAAGATCATCCAGGTGCGCGAGCCCTCCGTCGGCCTGCAGGCCGTGCTGGTGGTGGACAACGTGGCCCGCGGCCCCGGGATCGGCGGGCTGCGCATGGCGCCCGACGTGACGCTCGACGAATGCCTGCGGCTCGCCCGCGCGATGACGCTCAAGAATTCCTGCGCCGGCCTGGCGCACGGCGGCGCGAAGTCCGTGCTCACCGGCGATCCGCGCATGCCGTTGGCGGACAAGGAACGGCTCGTCCGCGCCTTGGCGTGGTCGCTGCGCAACGAGGCGGATTACATCTTCGGCCCGGACATGGGAACGGACGAGACGTGCATGGCATGGGTCAAGGACGAGATCGGGCGCGCGGTCGGCCTGCCAGCGGAATTCGGCGGCATCCCGCTGGACGAACTCGGCGCGACGGGCTGGGGCCTCGCGCAGTGCGCGGAAATCGCCGCGCCGGCGTGCGGCATACGGCTCGATGGCGCGCGCGTCGCGATCCAGGGATTCGGCGCCGTCGGGCGGCACGCTGCGCGCTTTCTTGCCGAACGCGGCGCGCGCCTGGTCGCCGCCTCCGACTCGCGCGGCATGATCGGCCAGCCAGCCGGCATCGACGTTGCGCAGCTCTGCGCAATCAAGCAGCGCGGCGGCAGCGTCGGCGACTTTCCGCAGGGCGCGCCGCGCCCGCAAGACGCGCTGCTCGACGTCGAGTGCGACATCTGGATTCCCGCCGCGCGACCGGACGTGCTGCGCGCGGACAATGCGGACCGCCTGCGCGCGCGCCTGGTACTGCAGGGCGCGAACATCCCCTTTACCGCCGACGCAGAGCGCCGGCTTGCCCAGCGCGGCGTGCTGGTGATCCCGGATTTCGTCGCCAATGCCGGGGGCGTCATCTGCGCCGCGATGGAATACCACGGCGCGACGCGCGGCGCGGCATTCGAGGCGATCGCCGAGAAGATCCGCGCCAACACCGCTGCGGTCATCGAACGCGCCGCAGCGCGCAACAATCTGCCACGCGAGGCCGCAACGGACCTCGCGCTCGAGGGCGTGCGCAAGGCCATGCGCCTGCGCCGCTGGTCCGCCTCAACCGACCCAAGGAGCCCGTCATGAAACGACGCGATCCCCGCCAGAGACAGCGGCGCCACATCGACCGCAGCTTCGACACGCTGAAGCACGACCCGTACCTGGAGCGCGGCAAGCCGCGCGGCCCGGCCGTCTGCCCCGACTGCGGCGCCGTGTTCCGGCGCGGCCGCTGGCAGTGGGGCGAGGCCTCGGAGCGCGCGACGCCGCACTTGTGCGCGGCCTGCCGGCGCGTTCGCGAGCGCGCCCCCGCCGGGACCGTTCGCCTCAGCGGCGAATTCTTCGCCGCGCACCGCAGCGAGATGCTCGCCGTGGTGCGCAACGAGGAGCGGCGCGAGAGCCGCCTGCATCCGCTCCAGCGCGTCATGGCGACGCGCGAAGCACGCGGCGCGCTCGAAGTTTCGACCACGGATCTGCATCTCGCACGACGCATCGGCGAGGCGCTGTGCAGCGCGTATCACGGCCGGCTGCAAGTGCGCTACAGCCCCGACGAGTACCGGGTGCGCGTGAACTGGTCGCGCTGATGGCCCTGCCTGAACGCGCCGCGACGAGCCTGTCGCTGGCTGCGCATCGCCTGCGGCAGCGTTGCGACCTCTCCGCCGCGGGTTTTGCGACGACGGCGGATCTGCAGGAGCCGGACGGCATCTACGGGCAGGAGCGTGCGATCGAGGCGATCCGCTTCGGCATCGGCATGCGCGCGGAAGGCTACAACCTGTTCGCCATGGGGCCGGACGGCCATGGGCGGCACACGACCGTGCGGCGGCTGCTCGCCGAGCGCGCCGCCGCCGACGCGACCCCCGCAGACTGGTGCTACGTGTTCAATTTCGCGACGCCGCACAAGCCGACGATGCTCAGCGTGCCGCCGGGTCGCGCGCTGCAGCTTCAGGAGGACATGCGGCGGCTCGTCGAAGATCTGCAAGTCGGCATCCCCGCCGCGTTCGAGACCGACGAGTACCGGGCACGCCGCCAGGAGATCGAAACCGAATTCAACGAGCACCAGGAGGGCGCCGTCAGCGCGGTGGGCGACAAGGCGCGCGAGCAGGGCATCGCCCTGCTGCGCACGCCGTCGGGCTTCGCGTTTGCCCCGCGCCACGGCGACTCGGTGATGGAGCCGGAGCGCTTCCGCGCGCTGCCGGACGCGGAGCAGAGCCGCATCGAGAGCACGATCGCCGCGTTGCAGGCGGAGCTGGAGAAGGTGATCGAGAGCGTTCCGAAATGGCGGCGCGAGGCGCAGCACAAGCTGCGCGATCTCAACCGGCAGGTCACGGGCACCGCGGTGAGCAGCCTGATCAAGGAGCTGACGGTGAAGTGGAAGGACGTCCCCGCCGTCGGCGCGCATCTCGCGCGCGTTCAGGAGGACGTCCTGGATCACGCGGAATTCTTCCGCCAGCCCAAGGAAGGGGAGCCGCCGACGCTGTTCGGCATTCCCATCGCGCGCACCGAGCCCGGCGAGACGCCGCTGCGCCGCTACCAGGTGAACGTGCTCGTGGAACATTCCCGGTCTCAGGGGGCTCCGGTGGTGTACGAGGATCACCCCAATTACGGCAATCTCATCGGGCGCATCGAGCACATCGCGCAGATGGGCACGCTGCTCACCGACTTCACGCTCATCAAGCCGGGGGCGCTGCACCGCGCCAATGGCGGCTACCTGGTGCTCGACGCGCTCAAGGTGCTCCTGCAGCCGTTCGCTTGGGACATGCTGAAGCGCGCCCTGCGCTCCCGCGAACTGCGCATCGAGACGCCAGCGCAGTCCTACGGCCTCATCAGCACCGTCTCGCTGGAGCCTGAGTCGATCCCCCTCGACGTCAAGGTCGTGCTGGTGGGCGAGCGGTTGTTCTACTACCTGATGCATGCGTACGATCCCGAGTTCCGCGAACTGTTCAAGGTCGCGGGCGACTTCGAGGAGGACACCGAGCGCGCGGCGGGCGCCGAAATCGCCCATGCGCGGGCGATCGCGACGCTCGTGCGGAACGAGAAGCTTCGCCCGCTCGACCGCGCGGCGGTCGAGCGCGTGATCGAGCATGCCGCGCGCCAAGCCGGCGACGCAGAACGCCTGTCGCTGCACATGCGGGGCCTCGTGGATCTGTTGCGTGAAACCGATTACTGGGCGCAGGCCGGCGGGCACGACCCGGCCACTGCGGCGGACGTGGAGGCGGCGCTCGCGGCCCGCGAACGCCGGCTCGACCGCATGCGGCAGCGCATCCGCGACGCCATGCTGCGCGGCACGCTCATGGTCTCGACGCAGGGTGAGCGTGCCGGCCAGGTCAACGGCCTGTCCGTCGTCGAGCTGGGAGGATTCGCCTTCGGCATGCCGCACCGGATCACTGCGCGGGTGCGCCTCGGCGGCGGCAAGGTTCTGGATATCGAGCGGGAAACCGAGCTCGGCGGACCGATTCATTCGAAGGGCGTCCTGATCCTGTCGGGCTTTCTCGCCGGGCGCTACGCCGTGCGCCATCCGCTGTCGCTCTCGGCAAGCCTGGTCTTCGAGCAGAGCTATTCGGGCGTGGAAGGCGACAGCGCGTCCTGCGCCGAACTGTACGCCCTGCTCTCCGCCCTGGCGGACGTGCCGCTCGCCCAGTCGCTCGCGGTCACGGGTTCGGTGAACCAGCATGGCGACGTGCAGGCGATCGGCGGGGTGAACGAAAAGATCGAGGGATTCTTCGATTTGTGCGCGGCGCGCGGACTCGACGGCCGCCAGGGTGTGCTGATACCCGGCGCAAACGTCAAGCACCTCATGCTGCAACAGCGCGTCATCGACGCAGTCGCCGCCGGGCGCTTCCAT